>CAJYHD010000349.1 GCA_913773715.1 uncultured Sphingobium sp. | reverse complement strand
ATAGCGGGTTGGGCGGGTTCCCGTCTCGCGCCCCCGTGCCGCGTTGACCATGACCAGCGCATGGTTCGCGATGACGATATCGGCCTGCACCGACGCTCGCGCCGCCCGCTCGATGAAGCATTTCCGGTAATGCGGGCAGCCCGCATAGACACACTCGCCGCGCCGGTCGGTCAAGGCCGCCGACCCGTTGCGACGGAACAAGGTGGTCAGCCAGCCGGGCAGGTCGCCGCCAACCATATCCCCATCGGCGGTATAGGCCGCCCAGCGCGCGACCAGTTGCGCCAGCACCGCCGCGCGTCCGGCGAACCCGCCTTGCAGCGCGTCCTCCAGATTGAGCAGGCATAGATAATTCTCGCGACCCTTGCGGGTGACGACGCGTTCCTTGCGCAGCACGGCATCGGGGAAGATGCGCGCGGTCTCACCGCTCAGCTGGCGTTGCAGCGCCTTGGTATAGGTGGATATCCATACCGCGCCGCCCGCCCGCTCAGCCCAGAGGCTGGCGGGGGCGAGATAGCCCAGCGTCTTGCCGATTCCTGTGCCCGCCTCGGCCAGCACCATATTGGGCGTGTCGCGCACCGCACGCGGCGCGAAGGCGGCGGAGACGGCGGCGGCATAGGCGCGCTGGCCTGGGCGTTCCTCGGCACCGTCGCCGGTCAGGCGTCGAAGTCGCTCTTCCGAATCCTGTGGCGGCAGGTCGATGGTGCGCGGGGCGGGGCGGGGGGCGTCTTCCTCCCATTCCGGCAGCGCACTGAACAGCCAGCGTTCGTTGCGCTCGGGCCGGGTGAGGCGTGGGCCGATCAGCGGCGCCCAGGGCCAGCGGAGCCGGGCCAGGCTCTGCGCAGTCGTCCACGCACCCTCACGCTCGGGCCATGCGCCGTCCGGCGTGGCGAGCAGTGTCTCGGTGGCGCGGAGCAGGAAGGCGGCCACGTCCGCATCGCTGTCCGGCGGCTCCAATCCACAGGCGCGGGCGAGGCCATGCGGCGTCGGAACCGCGAACTGGGCGGGACGCAAGAAGGCGAAGAGTTCGAGGATGTCGAGCCCGGACAGCTCGGCATAGCCCAGTCGCTGGCCGATCAGCGGGGCGTTGAGCAGGATGACCGGCGTTTCGGACGCCAGCCCGATCGCCTCGCCACGTGAGACGGCGCGGGTCTGTCCCCCGGTGGAAATCCACACACCGCTATGGCTGGCATGAAGGGCGGGGTGGGGGAGTGCAGTCACCATCGTGAGGTGGGGGAGTGGGAACAGGTTGGCAACGGGGGGAGGCTCATTTCATGGATCGCTTGTGGCTAAGCCCTCCCAAACCCCTCCCACTTGCGGGAGGGGCTTACCGCGTGAGGCGCGCTTTCCTTTTCCAAAAAGCACGCCCCTCCCGCAGGCGGGAGGGGATGGGGGAGGGAACGCGAGGCAAGACCACCCCATCTGTTCCACGTGGAACAAGCTCGACCTGTGGATAACCCTGTGCATGAAGTGCGAGCATATCGTGGAAATCGCAAAATACATTGTGCATCACGCCCCGGCTTGCCAGAGGCAAAGCCATGACAGACGAACTCCGCTCCACCGCTCTCGAGTCCAAGGCCTGGCCCTATGAGGAGGCTCGCAAGCTCCTCAAACGCTATCCCGACGGCAAGCCGGGCGGAGAGCCGATCCTGTTCGAGACGGGCTATGGTCCCTCAGGGCTCCCGCATATCGGCACGTTCAACGAAGTGCTGCGCACGACCATGGTCCGCAACGCCTTTCATGCGCTGTCCGACCAGAAGACCCGGCTGATCGCCTTTTCGGATGACATGGACGGTCTGCGCAAGGTGCCGGACAATGTGCCCAACCAGGACATGTTGCGGACCCATCTCGGCAAGCCGCTGACCCAGGTGCCCGATCCGTTCGAGAAGTTCGACAGCTTCGCCGCGCACAACAACGCGATGCTGCGCCAGTTTCTCGACCGCTATGGCTTCGATTACGAGTTCGCCTCCTCGACCGAATATTACACCTCGGGTCGGTTCGACGACGCGCTGCGGCTGGTGCTGAAGCATTTCCAGGGCATTCAGGATGTGATGCTGCCCACGCTGCGTGCCGAGCGCCGCGCGACCTATTCGCCCGTCCTGCCGATCAGCCCCAAGTCGGGCATCGTATTGCAGGTGCCGGTCGAGGTGGTCGATGCCGAGGCGGGCCTGATCGCCTTCGAGGATGAGGGCGAGCGGATCGTCCAGTCGACCTTGGGCGGCCTCTCCAAGCTGCAGTGGAAGGTCGACTGGGCGATGCGCTGGGTCGCGCTGGGTGTGGATTATGAGATGGCGGGCAAGGACCTGATCGACTCGGTTACCCAGTCGTCCAAGATCGCGCGCGTGCTCGGCGGGCGTCCGCCCGAGGGCTTCAACTATGAGATGTTCCGCGACGAACATGGCGAGAAGATCTCCAAGTCGAAGGGCAATGGCCTCAGCCTCGACCAGTGGCTGACCTATGGGCCGGAGGAGAGCCTGGCCTTCTTCGCCTATCGCGAACCCAAAAAGGCCAAGCAGCTGCACATGGGTGTGATCCCGCGCGCGGTGGACGAATATTGGCAGTTCCGCACCAACTACCCGACCCAGTCGCTCAAGGAGCAGCTGGGCAATCCGGTGCATCACATCCATGACGGCAAGCTGCCTCAGGGCGAGCTGCCGGTGACGTTCGGGTTGCTGCTCAACCTGGTCGGCGTGATGGGGGAGGCGACCAAGGATCAGGTCTGGGGCTATCTCGCCAATTATGTGCCGGAAGCCTCGGCCGAAAAATACCCGGAACTGGACCGGCTGATTGACCATGCGCTGGCCTATGCCCGCGATTTCGTCGCGCCCACGCTCCAGCGCCGCGCGCCCGAGCCGCATGAAGCCGAGGCGCTGCGCCAGCTGGACACGCAACTCGCCGCGCTGCCCGAGGGGGCGACGGCCGAGGATATCCAGAACATCGTCTATGAGATCGGCAAGACCGACGCCTTCCCGTCGCTGCGCGACTGGTTCAAGGCGCTGTACGAGACGCTGCTGGGATCGGCGCAGGGGCCGCGCATGGGCAGCTTCATCGCGCTTTACGGTGTGGATAACAGCCGCAAACTGATCGCCGAGGCCCTAGCCAAGGCAGCATAACAGGGAAGGGGGGGAGCGGCAGGCTCCCCCCTTTTTCGTATCAGCGGAGATGCTCGGCGAAGAACGCCATGGTGCGTTCGTCCGCCAGCTTGGCCGACTCGTCCGACCGACGTTGACCGAATTCGGTCGCGAAGCCGTGATCCTCACCCGCATAATCGTACAACGTGACCTTGGGGTGGTCGTCCAGCCCCTCGTGCATCCGCTTCTGCGCATCCTTGTCGACGAAGTGATCTTCCTCCGGAATGTGGAGCAGGACCGGCTTGGCGATCGCATTCTTCTCGCCCAGCAGGCCGTCGATACCGACGCCATAATAGCCCACGCTGGCATCCACATCCGTCCGCGCGGCGGTCATGAAGGCGAGCCGTCCGCCCAGGCAATAGCCGACCACGCCGACCTTGAAGTCCGAACCATGCTCGTCGCGGATCGCCTCGATGGTCGCCTCGATATCACGAATGCCGCCGTCCTGATCGAACTGGCCCATCAGGTCGAGCGCCTGTTGCATCTCATTGGGGATGTCGGGGTCCAGCTCGATGCCCGGGGCGATCTTGTGGAAAAGATCGGGGGCGACGGCCAGATAGCCCGCCTCGGCCAGCGTGTCGCACTTGCGGCGGATGCCTGCATTCACGCCGAAGATTTCCTGGATGACGATGATCGCGGCGGTCGGCTGACCTTCCGGCTCGGCATAATAGGCGTTGAACTGGCCTTCGCCGTTCTGTGCGGCGATGGTCTTGGTGGCAGTCATGC
>CAJYHD010000348.1 GCA_913773715.1 uncultured Sphingobium sp. | reverse complement strand
GGCGCGCCGGGAGGGACTATAACTTCGTGTTCGCCGTTGTCCGCGGCCATCCGCTAAGCCCTTGGCGTTGACGATAGATTCACGTCGTGCGTTCCGTACTTGTTCGTTGACGTTCGCACCTATCCGCGCAAAAGTGTGGGAGTTGATGTGGTAGTGTCATGGCCAAGCTTACCGCCCTCGCTGTAAAAAATGCGAAGCCTGGCCGTCATGGCGACGGGGCAGGGCTGTACCTGCTAGTCAGCCCGACAGGGGCGAAGTCTTGGATGATCCGCATTCAGCAGAACGGCAAGCGCCGTGACATCGGTCTGGGATCGGTGGCGGCGCTCAGCCTGTCCGAGGCGCGTCAGCGTGCGGTCGACCTTCGCAAGCATGCGCTGAACGGGCGCGATCCCATCGCCGAGCGCGACCGTGACAAGCGAGCGACGCCGACGTTCAAGGAAGCGGTCAAGTCGACGCATGCCGCGCTGAAAACTGGTTGGGTCGAGAAGAACGCCGCGGCCTTCCTGACGTCGCTCGAAACTTACGCCTACCCTACGCTCGGCAACCTACAGGTGGACACCATCGAGGCCGGGCACATCCGCGACATGCTTGAGCCGATCTGGACCACCAAGCCCGAGCTGGCGCGCAAGGTCCGGACCCGAGTCGGCCAGGTGCTGAACTTCAGCCATTCGAAGGGCTGGCGCGCCACCGAGGCACCAGGCCGGTCGATCACCGTTGGACTGTCGAAGCAGCCGGCCGGCAAGAACTTCAAGGCCATGCCCTATGCCGCCGTGCCCGCGTTCGTGCGGTCGCTGCGGGCGGCGGCCGCGACGGTCGGTCGACAGGCACTGCTATTCCAGATCCTGACCGCCGCTCGCCCGGGCGAGGTTCGCGCCGCGCGATGGGGGCAGATCGACTTCGACGGGCGCGACTGGAACCGGCCGGCTGAGACGATGAAGGGTGGGGAGGCGCACACCGTCACGCTCAACGCGGCGGCGATTGCGCTGCTGGAGGAGGTGAGGGGAGGGCGCACTACGAAGCCGGATGAGCTGATCTTCGCCGGTCAGCGTGGGGCGATGCTGTCGAATATGACGATGAACAAGGTGTTGCGATCGGCTGGGCAGGCGTACGACGCCCACGGTTTTCGCAGCTCGTTCCGGGATTGGGCGGCGGAGAAGATGCCGGACCTGCCCGATCCTGTCGTGGAGGCGGCGTTGGCGCACGCCGTGCCGGACATGGTGGTGCGTGCCTATAAGCGCACGACCTTCATCGAGATGCGGAGAGTGTTGCTCGAGGCTTGGAGTTCGTTTGTCGTAGGCTCCGGCGCGTGACGAAAACAGCCACTTTCGATGCGAGCATCATCGGTATTCCGCAGGACTCGGAGGGCGCTGCGCGGCTGGTTTCACATATCGCGAAGCCGACAAATCATAGCATCGCCATGCGAAAGTTGCGGGACCTCGTGCTTCTGTTTGAGGGAGAGCGCCCATTTAACAACAGAAGCCGTGATCAGGTTAAGGATGCCGCTTCAGTCGTGTGGTCCCAGATCAGAAAGGCTATCGAGCTGGGCGACTGGTTTGATCGTATGTTTGCTGCATCGCCGGCGGGTCGTGTGGATGACTTGCAGATGGAGAGTTACGCTCGAACGCTCACGCAGTCTCTTGCGGGTGCCGATAAAAAGATCGTCTGGCAGCCGCATCTGCCGGTCATTCACATGGCCGCAGGCTTCCGCATCGCTATGATGCGAACTAATCGAGGCCGGTTTTTCGATGCGAATGCAACCCCGCGTTCTGTGCGCATAGAACAGCTTCGAGAGGTGCTATGGGACGATCACCAATGGGTCAGCCTGGCGCTGGAGCAGGCTGAAGCGAGGTTAGTCATGCACAGACTGCACGGACGGCAGATTCCAGCGAAGACGCGCATCTTCATTCGCGTCCCGAGTTCGCAATAATAACCCCCCAAGTCGCAAGAAGCACCCCCCGACTGATCCACGCCTTTCCGTGATGTTCGCCGTCGTCCGCTGGTATCCGCCAGCGCCCTCAAGGAGGCGACGACATGAACGAGCGTTTTTACTCCATCGCTCAAGCGCAGACCGAGCTGGGCAACATCGGTCGTACGAAATTTTACCAACTTGCAGCGAGGCATGAGCTCGAGCTCGTGAAGCTCGATGGTAAATCGCTGGTGACAGGCCGCAGCCTTCAGCGCTTCAAGCAGAAGCTGCTCGACCAGCTAGTGGCGGCGTGAAGCACGATGGCATCAGCATCGGCACGGGCGCCGCAGCCCAATAAGCGGAAGGGCCGGACCGCCACAGTCCAGCCCCTCCAGAATTCGCATAACATCAGCAACACCACAGATAGCAAAGCGGCCCTTCGGCTGCAACGGCTCTCGGTGCTCGGCATCATCGGAACACGCGCCATTCTGATTGCCGGTCTGGCGTGGGAGCCGGGCGCATGATCGGCCGCACCGACACTTCCGCTGCCGCGTACGCAGGCATCGCGCCCGTCGCGGACCACCTGCGCGCCATCGTACATCGCACGCTGTGCGAACATCCCGCCGGC
>CAJYHD010000347.1 GCA_913773715.1 uncultured Sphingobium sp. | reverse complement strand
CGGCCAACGCGGTGCATGCCAGCATCGCGCCATTGTGTAGCGGTACGACCCGAATCAAGTGGCCGAATGACGTGATGGTCGACGGCGCGAAGATTGCTGGGATCCTGCTCGAGCGTGCCGGCAACGCCGTCGTTGTCGGCCTGGGCGTGAATGTCGCGAGCCACCCGGATCATCTCGACCGGCCAGTTACCAGTCTAATTGGGCAGGGGACTTCGGATATCGATGCGGAAGCGCTCTTCGTCACCGTCAATGAGCAGTTCTCCCATTGGCTCGCCATCTGGCGAACGCAGGGGACTGTGCCCGTCATCACATATTGGCAGGCAAACGCGCATCCGACGGGAAGCCCTCTGCGCATAGACAGCCCGGATGGAACGTCCCTACTGGGCGCGTACGAAAGCATTGATCCCGATGGCGCACTGATCCTGCGCTTGGCGAATGGCGAGCGGCGTGTCATTCACGCGGGCGACGTCCATCTGCTGTAACGGATCAACGGAGACCGGCCATGCTTCTCGCGATCGACGCGGGCAATACCAATGTCGTTTTCGCGCTGCTCGATGGGCAGGACGTGCGAGCACGCTGGCGCATCGCGACCGATCCGCGCCGCACGGCAGACGAATATGCCGTATGGCTGAACCAGCTGTTGCAACTGGAAGGCTATGCGATCGCGGATGTCGCATCGGTGATCATCGCCACCGTCGTGCCCCGCGCCCTTCATAATCTTCAGGTACTGGCCGAGAAATATTTCAAGGTGACGGCGCTCATCGCAGGTCACGCCCCAGTCGAGTGGGGCATCGAACTCGATGTGTCCGAACCCGCATCCGTCGGCGCCGACCGGGTTGTCAACGCTATCGCGGCTCACCATCTCTATGATGGCGATCTGATCGTCATCGACTTCGGCACAGCAACGACGTTCGATGTGGTCGATTATCGGGGCGCGTATAAAGGCGGCATCATCGCGCCCGGCATCAACCTGTCGCTCGACGCGCTCGTCGCGGCGGCGGCTAAGTTGCCTAAGATCGCGATCGCGCCGCCCGAAAGCCGATCCGTCATCGGCCGAACGACCGAGGCGCAGATGCATATCGGCGTCTTCTGGGGTTATGTGGCGATGATGGAGGGGCTTGTCGCGCGTATGCGGGATGAGATCGGACGCCCGACCAAAGTGATTTCGACCGGCGGCCTTGCCGTCCTCTTTAACGACAATAGTGATATTTTCGATGCGATCGCGCCCGACCTTACGATTACCGGTCTCGCGCTGCTGCACGACAGGAGTTTGAACAGATAATGAAACCCGGTAACGAGCTGCTCTTCCTGGCCCTTGGCGGCTCGGGCGAGATCGGCATGAACGTCAATCTTTACGGCTGCCAGGGCAAGTGGGTGATGGTCGATCTCGGCCTTACCTTTGCCGATCCCGCCTATCCGGGCGTGGAGTTGGTGCTGCCTGACCTAAGCTTCATTGAGGAGCGTCGCGACGACCTGCTCGGCATCGTCCTTACCCACGGACACGAAGATCATATCGGTGCGATCCCCTATCTTGCCGCCGACCTCGGCGTTCCGCTCTACGCGACACCTTTCACTGCTGGCCTCATCCGCCTCAAGCTGGAAGAGGAAGGGCTGATGAACGATGTCGAACTCAACGTAATCGAGAATCAAGGCAGCTTTGCTCTCGGCCCCTTCGGTTTTCGCTACGTGCCGCTCGCGCACTCAATCCCGGAAGGGAACGCCGTCCTCATTGATACGCCGCATGGCCGTATCTTTCACACAGGTGACTGGAAGCTGGATGAGCGCCCGTTGCTGGGCGCGCCTTCGACACCGGAAGAATTGACAGCGATCGGGGACGACGGCGTGCTGGCGCTCGTCTGCGACAGCACCAACGTTTTCAACTCGCAGGCGAGCGGATCGGAAGGCGATGTCCGCGACGGTTTGATGCAGACGGTGGCTGGCGCCAAGGGCCGCGTCCTCGTCACCACTTTCGCCTCCAACGCCGCCCGCCTTCAGACACTCGGCGAAGTGGCCTCAGCGACGGGTCGCAAGCTGTGCGTCGCCGGCCGCTCGCTCGACCGCATCATCAAGACGGCAAAGGCGGCCGGCTATCTCAAGGACTTCCCGCCGACCGTGGATTGGGATGACGTGATGAACCTGCCACGCAGCGAGGTGATGATCATTGCCACCGGCGGGCAGGGAGAGGCGCGCGCCGCCCTCTCGCGCATTGCGTTCGACAGTCACCCAATCAAATTGGCCGAAGGCGATCTGGTCGTCTTCTCCTCCAAACAGATTCCGGGTAACGAGATCGCGATCGGCCGCATCCAGAACGCCTTGGCCGAGAAGAATATTCTGATGGTCACTGACCGCCAGGCTGAGGTTCATGTATCCGGTCATCCCGGTCGCCCCGAACTTGAAGCGATGTACCGCTGGATCCGGCCCGAAATCCTGCTGCCCGTCCATGGCGAGCGTCGTCATATGGCCGAACAGGCGCGGCTCGGGATCGAGACCGGTATCCGCCACGCTGTCGTGCAATCCAATGGTGACTTGCTGCGCCTCGCCCCCGGAGCGCCGAAGATCATCGGCAAGGAAGGAACAGGACGTCTCGTCCTCGACGGTGACGTCATCCTGCCCGCCGACGGATCGACGATGAACGAACGCCGCAAGCTCGGCCTTCATGGTCAGATCAGTGTCGCGGTGGCGCTCGATCGCAAGGGCAAGCTGCTCGGTGAACCTGCCGTTCGGACGCAAGGTGTTCCGGTCGAAGAAGACAAGGCCGCCTTTCTGGCCGAAGCCGCGCAGGAAGCCGCAGCCGTCGTTGCCAAGGGTTCGTCGGAGGAAGAGGCTTTGCGTGAGCGTGTTCGCCTTGCCGTGAGGCGAACTGCCACACGCTGGACCGGAAAAAAACCGATAGTGGACGTTCTTCTCGTCCGCGCCTAATTCGATGGAGAAGCCTGAACGCGACGCACGGCCGTTGCGTTCAGGCCCGATTGACGCTGGACTGCCCTATGAATTGGTATGCGATCTTCGCCATCTATTTCCTGATGTGGGTCGTCAGCGCCTTCATCATGCTGCCCTTCGGCATCCGCACGCCTGACGAGACAGGCGAAATCCTGCTGAAGGGGCAGGCCGATAGCGCCCCGAGCAATTTTCGACCAGGCATCGTCGCTCTTCGGGCGACGCTGTTGTCCGCGTTTCTGTTCGGCCTTTACTACGCCAATTATGTGCAGGGTTGGGTCACGCTGGATATGCTGCCGGGCTATCCTCGATGAAGATTAGCGATGAGGCTGTTGCCTGCGCTACAATGTCCTATTGATGACAGATATGCCAAAAGAGCCGCCAGCTGCAACAAACGGCGCTTGGTGCATAGATTCAAAAAACAGCAATATCATTTCGCACTATGCGGGAAAAGTGCGAAGTTAAGGCCAGGCCTTTCC
>CAJYHD010000346.1 GCA_913773715.1 uncultured Sphingobium sp. | reverse complement strand
GCGCATATGGTCGTTGATCCGCTCCGCCAGCCTGTCCATCATCGGCGTCGGCAGGCGTCCGCCCAATAGCACCGCCGCGGGATTGACCAGGCAGTTCACAGCGCCCAGCGGCTCGGCCAGTTGCCGTGCCGCCATGTCGATCCAGCGATCCGCGCAGGTCGTAGCGGCGGACGGACCTGCGGCAAAGGCGTCCGACAGGCTGTGTCCTTCCTCCTTGAGCGTTCGGGCCAGCGCGGACAGCGAAACGATGTTCTGCAACTGCGCGTCCGGCCCACCTTCGACCCGATGCGCCTGCATGAAGCCGATCTCGCCGCTGCGTCCGTTCGCGCCACGGATGTAATTGCCGTCGATCACCAGCCCGCCACCCAGACCCGACGATAACAGGATATAGAAGAAGCTGTTGATCTTTTGCCCCATGCCAAGCTGCATTTCCCCCATGGCGGCGGCAGCGGCGTCATTCTCTGTAAAGACCGGCGGCCCGTGTCGTCCCGACACGAGCGCGCGCATGTCGACGCTTTCCCACTGCGCATAGCTTTCGGGGCGGCCGGGCAGATCGACCGACCCGAGATCGTCGGGAATGGCAACGCCGATGCCGACCAGCCGATCGGGATCGACGCGCGCCTTCGCCAGCATCGCATCGATCGACCGCTCGTACAGCGCCTTCACATGATGCGGCAGCGCATAATCGATATCCTCGCTGACGCGGGCCAGCGTCCGGCCGGCGAAATCGACGAGGACGATGGTGATATGATCGCGGTCGATGTTGATCCCGACCGAATAACAGGCGTCGGGGCGGATCACGAGCTTGGTCGGGGGTTGGCCGCGCCCGCCGCGCCGCTGGCCCGCTTCCTCGATCAAGCCGTCCTGCAACAGCCGCTTCGTGATATTGGCGATAGCCGGGGCGGTCAGGCCCGTGATGCCCGCCAGTTCGACCCGCGTCAGCGATCCGCTTACCCGGATGGCATGGAGCGTGATGCGCTGGTTATGGTCCGCCGCCCGTTCGAGGTTGGTGCCCGACAGGCGTGTCTGGACGGGATTGTCTTCGCGGCTCATGGAGTGGGTCCATAGGGGAAAGTGGCTTAGCTGTTCACGCTACCACCCGGTTCGTCAATAGCGGTTCGGCGTCATCGAGCGAGCGGCCCCGTGTTTCGGGGAAGATGCGCGCGACGACGACGAATTGCACGAGCATCGCGACGGCGAAAAAGGCGAAGGGGATGGCGCGCGACCATTGGCCGACGATCGGGAAGCCGAACGCGATGATCGCGTTCAGCAGCCAGTGGGTCGCGCTTCCCACCGCCTGTCCGCGTGCGCGGACCGAGGTCGGGAATATTTCGGACAGATAGACCCAGATCACCGCGCCCTGCGACGCGGCGAAGAAGAGGATGAAGAGGATAAGGGCGGGCAGCAGCAGCATATAGCCCTGTCCGGTCGCATAGATGACGGCGATTGCGCCGAGCGCTACGGCCGTGCCGATCGCGCCCGTCATCAGCAGCGGCTTGCGTCCGGAGCGATCGATCAGCGCCATGCCGATCAGCGTGGCGATGAGGTTGCCGATACCGATCGCCACAGACTGAAGCCCTGCCGAAAGCGCGCTGAACCCGGCAGCGGCAAATATGTCGTCCAGATAATAGAGGATGGCGTTGATGCCCGACAGCTGATTGAACGCTGCCAGCGCCACCGCCAGCATTATCGGGCGGCTATGCTGACGCCAGGACAGGCGAGCGCTGTCGCCGATGGGTGCTGCCGAGCGCGCGAGCAGCGCATCGGCATCGTCCATTCTGAGCCAGACCGCCGCCTCCCGCGCTGCACTCGATCGACCTTTCTGGGCCAGCCAACGCGGGCTTTCGGGAATGCGCAGCAGCAGACCGAGCAACAGCAGGGCGGGGACCAGTGCGACGCCGAGCTTCAACCGCCAAGTCCAGGACGCATCGGTCATCCAGCCGATCAGGGCGTTGCTGCAATAGGCGGCGAGGATACCGACGACGATGCTGAGCTGGAACGATCCGACCAGCATTCCACGCCGGGCTGGCGGGCTGATCTCCGCGATATAGACCGGCGCGAGAACGGAGGACGCCCCGATCGCGAAACCGTTGAGCAGGCGGAAGGCGAGGAAAAGCCAGAGGCTACCGCTCAGCGCGCATCCGGCGGCGGACAGGGCATAGGCAATGGCGACCCAGATGAGGACGGAGCGACTGCCATAGCGATCGCCCGGCTCGCCCGCGATCAGCGCGCCGAGCAGCGTTCCGAACAGCGCGGCCGAGACTGTCATGCCCAATGTCGTTGGTGTCAGCTGAAAGGTGTCGGTCAACGCGCGCGTCACGCCGGCGATCACGGCCGTGTCGAAGCCGAACAATAGCCCTGACGTGCCGGCGGCAAAGACCGCGCTGGTGCGGACTTGCCCCGCCTGCGATGCGTCCATTGCGCCGCTCCCGCCTGATTTACGTGCAATTATGCCAATTTAATGAATCAATCTTTCATCACTTGCAACCTTGGCGCAGTTAAGGACCGGGAAAGGGTCGGTCGCTATGCGCTCATGTCCCGATCCGACGCCTTGAGGAACCCTTTGGCGCGTCTGGTACGTTTGCTATCGGGACGAGGATGATATGGACGCCGAATTTACGATCGAACCCGACCCTTCGGTGAACCTGATGCGGGTGCGTATGGCTGGCTTTTTCAGCGCGGCCAATGTCGACGCATTTTCCGCTGCCTATCGCACGGGCTTGGCGAAGCTGCGCCCTGATCAACTGACGCTGGTCGATATCACTGAGATGAAGATCCAGGCGCAGGATATCGTGAGCGCTTTCGCGTCGATGCTCGCCACGCCGGAAATCCGATCGCGCAAGCTGGCGTTCGTGTGCGGATCGACGCTGGCGCGGCTTCAGGCGCAGCGGCTGACTGATCGACCGGGTGTCGAATTTTTCCGCACGGTGGAAGATGCGGAGGCGTGGCTGTTCGCCTGACGCTCCGGAGGCTGCGGGGGCAGTATTCCCGCCCCCGCATCGGCCATATTTTTAGTTCAGCTCACGCACCCAAATGTTGCGAAAGCTGATCGGCTCGCTCGGGTCGCCATGGGACTGGAGCTTGATCGGCGCGCGATCATAGGCCTTGTACGTCGGCTTGCCGATATAGACCGTCTCGCCCTTCACCGCGACATGGTTCTGCACGAGGACGCCGTTGATCGACGCTGTGACATAGGCCGGGGTCTTGACCGATCCGTCGCCGTTGAAGACCGGCTTGTTCCACACGACATCGACGCTCTGCCACTCGCCGGGCTTGCGCACCGGGTTCGCGAGCGGCGGATATTGCTTGTAGATCGCACCCGCCTGACCGTTGACGTAGGTGTCGTTCTGATAGCTGTCGAGGATCTGGAACTCATAGCCTTCGTCACCGGTGCCGGTCGACGCGAGGAACAGCCCGCTGTTGCCGCGCGCCTGCCCCTTGCCCGTGATATTGGCAGGGATGCGATATTCCAGATGCAGCTGGTAGCTGCCGAAGGACTGCCTAGTCTGGATGTTGCCCGCTTCCTTAACCACGGTGAAGGCGCCGTCCTTGACCGTCCAGCGGGCCGGGCTGCCATCCTTGACCGTCGCCCATTTGTCGAGCGAGCGGCCATCGAACAACACTACGGCGTCCGACGGCGGCGGTGCCATCTCACTCTTGCCCGGTGTCACGACCGGCACCTTGGGCGACCATTGTTCCGTATCCTCGGGCTTGGGCTTGGCGTCCTGCGCAATCGCCATTCCTGGCGCAGCAAGCAGCAGCATCAGGCTGACGTTCACGATCGTGGATTTCATAGTTCCCATCCCTTCCTGTAGGTCCGATCCAGATATCGGTTCGCATCCGGCACATTAGTGATCCGCCCGGTCGGCCCGTCATACTCGATCGGCTGCCCGGCGCGCA
>CAJYHD010000345.1 GCA_913773715.1 uncultured Sphingobium sp. | reverse complement strand
CCAGTCGAAGCCCGTGCTGCGCTCCGTTACGCGCGAAACCTGACAGTAGCTGCAGCTTAGGTTGCACCGAAGAGTGGGAACCAAGATCAGATAGTCGAGGGCACCGGCATGCCCGATCCGCTCTGCAACGCCATAAGCATGCGCCACCCGGCCGAGGGGGTCGTTCTCGTGGATAAAGAGACCCTCGCGGCTCAAGACATCGCGATCGTCGTCCGTCAGCGCGTCGGCACATAGGCGTTCGACTATCGGCCGCTCGGCCAGCGCGAAATCCCCCGCATCACCAACGAGCAGCATGCCATCGTTCGCAGGTCGGACCCTGATGGGAGCGAATGTCACGCAAGAAGTTCCGCCAGCAGGAGGCGGCGTGCTCTGGCGTTCGCGTGTAGCAGGCGCTCGTTCGTCATGGCGCACAGCCAAGCATCCTCAATGCGCCCGCGCGTCGATGTTTCGGAACGAAGCGCAAAGCCACCATCGACGCCTTCGATCACTATCGACGGATCGATGATCACAAGACGACGCGACACCTCGTCCGGCAGGTGGACGGGGTCCATCCGAACCTCCGCTACGTGGCATTCTCCCTGCAACGCCCTCTCCCCCTTGGCGTAATCGGTCGAGGCTAGGACGAGCCACGATGCGCGACAACACCAATCGCATCCATTTTTGCGGCAATTCCGTAAGTTGAGGCACGTCAAAGAGCATGTATGCTCAATCTCTAGGAGATTGTGGGGATGGCGATGAACCGAGGGGCGGCGGGCGCCGCATCGAAGGGCTCGAGCCGTGGAGTCGCATGGACGATCGGCATCATCGGAACGCTGGTCGTTGTGGTGAACGTGTCGAAATGCTCTTCAACTTCGCCACGGACACCGGCTGAAGTCGCCGCCTCCGATCCTGCGATCAAGACGCTGACGTCCTCCGTGGCCGCTCAGACGCCACCCGCGGTCCAGCCGCTGAGTTCGCCAGCGGTGCGCGAAGGTCTCGCTGAGATGGGCAAGGCCTTTACGTCCGAGGGTTTGTCAGGATCGATGATCTACAGCCAGAATTGCTACGACGCCTTGTCCCATGCGTTCAGTTGGCGCCTGCTCGACACTTGCGGTGCCGCCGATCTGAAGGGCGTCGCGTCCGTTCCCGAGGACGAAGTGAGCGGCATGGAAAAGGAGACCGCCTATTTCCAAAGCGAGGTGGCGGCTGCCAGATATCTCGGAGCGACGACAGGTGCCGGAGCGTCAGCCGACGACGCCGACACGCGGCTGGTAGCGATTCAGAAGCGATTGCCCCACGCCAGGCGCTCTTCGGCTGATGGCCTGGACACGGACAATGCCACGGCCGTTCCGGATGACACCGTGAGCAACGCCGGAGAAGCAGAGCCATACTAGGGCTCGCAGCTATCCTTCGCATTCTCAGGATTCGGTCGATCTCACCGGATGTCGGCTCACTGAGCGTCAATCGAAGCGGTCAACAGTAGACGGTGAGAGGTGGGACTAACCAGTCATTCCAGACTGATCTTTCGAACGGCGGCTTATGTCAGTAGCCGCCATCCGGCCTTTTCAAGACCAGCATCCTTGAACGAAGAAGGCCGGGCCAACAGCAGACTTGAGGTTTTGGACAGAAGTGGACGAGAGGCAGTCGGGACAGTTTGAATTGAGACAAACCGAACGAGGCGCGGTCATGCCTTCCATTGCGCGGGCGGTATAACCACGATAGCATCGCCGTCCTTGGGGAGGATGATGATTTTGAGTCCGATTGCGACATGAAGGGCGTAAAGCTTGATCGTCTGATCCTCCAGATGGACGATAACGAGCTCGAACAATTTTGCCGACGCTGGGTCGAGCGCAAGCAAGGCGATTATGTCGAAGTGAAACGCTTCGGCAGCGCCGGCGACAAAGGTCGGGATGTCGTCGGATTCTGCTCCGCCGCTCGTCACGCTGGGGATTGGGACAATTACCAATGTAAACAATATCGCGACAAACTGGGCAAGGCGAATGGTCTCTTGGCTGTCGGAAAAATATTGTACTGGGCAGCCCAGGGTGAGTTTACGCCCCCGCGTAAGTTTATTTTCGTTGCACCTAAGGGACTAAACTCAACACTCCTAAAACTAGTCAACCATCCTGCCATGTTTAAAGCAGAATTGATCGCCAGCTGGGATCAGTATTGCGCCAAGGAGATCGTGAAAAACATTGACATAACTCTCAACGGCGCGGTATTTGACGCCATAACAAATTATGATTTCGGCACAATATCTTACTTTGATGTCGACGAAATGGTCGCTGATCCATCGGCCAAACCTTTGTTGTTCGAGATATTTGGCGAAGACCCTGGGGATTTTCCCAAAGGGACTGTACCCATCGACGTTCAGCCGCATGAAAACGTGTACATGAATGCCTTGCTCG
Source organism: uncultured Sphingobium sp. (assembly GCA_913773715.1). The sequence continues at coordinate 2,611 of CAJYHD010000345.1, read as the reverse complement.
GTGCCTATAACGATCGCGAGGGCGGCGTCTTTACAACCCATCAAGCGGTCTTCGCCCACGCCGATCACGGCGAGGATTTGCGCTTGCACAGGACCCGATTCTACGAAGCGGAAGGCTTTCAGAAATTTTACCGCGACAATACCTCCCCCGAAACGATAGCAATGTTCCGCCGAGATATCCGGTTAGGGGTGCACGACACGTTGAAACAGCCGGCCGCCGACGATTTGGCGCGGATCCACGCGACTATGACGCAGGCCGCCAATTTGCAGCCGGCCGGTCCCCTTGCCCGCTACGCCTACGTCCCAGTCAAGCAAGGCATGGCGCATCATCTCGTCAACGATGGTGAGATTACTTGGAAAGCATCAAAATGAGCGTCGCTGCCGACACTCCGCAACTGTTCAACAGCCCGCTCGAAACAGGCGTGCGCAGCGTCCTACTGCTCAACATCGCGCAGCCGCGCGCCTTTGACCTGACCCATTTGACGTGGCTGGACCATCTGGTCGTGCATACCGCCGACATCGGCGGACCTGTAAGTCTGCATCCAGACGTCCCGCAACGCGACGGTGAATTGATCGTCCGGCGCCGCAACGTTGAAGACGGTCTGAGGTTAATGCGAACCCTCCGTTTGGTGACCACCAGCTATGCATCCGACGGCATCTCCTACTGTGTCACGGAGGAGGGATCGCAGTTCGCGCAGTTGGTCCGCTCCGACTACGGCCGGCAGCTTAAGGAGCGCGCGGCGTGGCTGGTGAATTATGTTAGCCAGATTGACGCCGCCGCGTTCGTCACGCTGATCGGGGAGAAAATCGGGCGATGGAGTATCGAGTTTCAAGCCGAAGGGGGTGTCAGCTATGGCTGAACCGGAAATCAGGCTCGGCCACATAGCCTTCAGCGACCGGACCGGGGCAGCCCGTGTCTCGCTTCCCTTCTCGCGCGATTTCACATTCGTGTTCGGCGCGTCGAACACGGGGAAGTCGTTTGCCGTCAAGTCGCTCGATTTCATGCTGGGCGGCAATCGCGAGCTGCCCGATATTCAAGAACGACGGCCCTACGATCGGGTACAGCTCTCCCTGTCGTTGTCGACTGGTGAGCACTTGTCACTCGAGCGGGCGCTGGCTGGCGGCGACTTCGCCGTCTCGCTAGATGGCGCCCCGCCGGCCGCCTGGTCAACGCGTCATAACAAGGACAATGAAGAGAATCTATCCAACTATCTGCTCAACCGTCTCGGCATAGCGGACAAGGAAATCGCGCAGGATAAGTCCGGCACAAAGAAGCCCCTGAGCTTTCGCGACATCGTCAGGCTGTGTATCGTCGACGAAACGTCGATTCAGTCGGAGACGTCACCGGCGGAGACGGGCGACCGGACGCTCGCCCCAGTCGAACGCAACGTCTTCAAATATATGCTCACTGGACGAGACGACGCGGCGCTGGTCACACAGCTTAAACCTCGAGAGTTTAGCGTCGGCCGGAACGCGCAGATCACTTTGCTCGACAACATGCTCGTCGAGGTGGAAAGCGAACTCTCCGATAGTTTCCCGGATGTTGATGAACTGGGTGACGAGCTGGCGAAGGTGCAGGACGAACTCGCCGATCTTGAGCGACAGATCACCTATGTGCGCGAGTCAGCACGGACCAAACTCAGCGCAAAGGCACGGCTCTCGGGCGACGTGAGCCGCGATCAACAACGAGTCAGCGATATTGCGATCGCCTTAGAGAATTTTGAACAGCTTAAGCGTGTCTATGACAGTGACATCGAGCGACTGGCTTCGATCGAGGAAGCGGGGTTCCTGATCGGATTGAACGGGGACGACAGCTGTCCGGTGTGCGGCGCGCCAGCGGAAGCGCAGGTTCACCGGCACGCGCTGTCGGAGATCGAGTCAGCGCGCGCGGCGGCCGAGATCGAGATCGCCAAGATAAGGATGCACGGCGTCGAGCTCCTCGCCACCATCAAGGATACGACCGCCGAACTTGATCGAACCGGGGCGCGACTGAAAGCGAACCAGCACGCATTAGAAACCGTCGAAGCTGAAATCGCGGCAGGACTGCCAAAGACCGAGGACAATCTCCGCCGCTTGTCAGAAATCATTCCCCGGCGCGACCGGATCAACCGCGGGATCAACCTGTCGAAGCGTAAGGTCGAACTTGAGAAGCAGATCGGCACGCTTAAGAAACAGCGTCAGAAGCGCCAGCCATCTAATTTTCAGGCGGGGCTATCGACTCAGACCGCGAACGAGTTCGCTAGCGAAGTCGGATCAATTCTTGAGGAGTGGGGCTTTCCGGGCGCGTGCCGCACCTTCTTCGATACCGAAGGCTCCTTCGACCTCATCATCGACGGCAAGCGACGCCGCGACAACGGCAAGGGCGTGCGAGCGATCACGCACGCCGCATTTAAGATAGGGCTGATGACCTTTTGCCGCGCGCGCGGGCTCCCCCATCCCGGCTTCGTCGTCCTCGACAGTCCACTCATCACGTATCGCGACCCCATTCGTTCAAGGAATGGAACGCTGGCCGCGGACGAACAAGCGATCAAAAATTCGGACTTGGCCGAACGTATGCTGGAGTATCTTGGGTCTCTCGGGCCGCTCGGGCAGGTCCTCATCTTCGACAATAT
>CAJYHD010000344.1 GCA_913773715.1 uncultured Sphingobium sp. | reverse complement strand
TGACGGAATATTTCCGTCCGCTGCAAAAGTGGTTGATCCAGCAGAATAAAGGCAAAAGCTGCGGCTGGTAAAGCTTAGGAAGTTTCGCTAGACGGCCCGGCCATGACTGTCGAAACTTCCTAAGCTTTACCAGCCGCAGCTTTTGCCTTTATTCTGCTGGATCAACCACTTTTGCAGCGGACGGAAATATTCCGTCATCGCCTTGCCCGACATTTCGCGGCTGCCGGTGAAAGCGGCGAGCGAGTCGGGCCAGGGCTTGGACGCGCCCATTTCCAGCATGGCGTTGAGCTTCTGCCCAACCTCCTTGTTGCCATAGAAGGAACAGCGGTGGAGCGGCCCCTTCCACCCAGCCTGCTTGCACGCGGCCTCGTAGAACTGGAACTGGAGGATGCGGGCGAGGAAGTAGCGGGTGTAGGGCGTGTTGCCGGGGATGTGGTACTTGGCGCCTGCATCGAACTTGCTCTCATCGCGCGGTGCGGGCGGCACGATGCCCTGATATTTGAGGCGCAGATCGTCCCAGCCCTTTTCATAGCCGCTCGCCGGGATCGACCCGTCGAACACGCCCCAGCGCCACTTGTCGATCAGCAGGCCGAAGGGGAGGAAGGCGACCTTGTCCATCGCCTGCCGCAACAGCAGGCCGATATCCTTGTCCGCGCCCGGCACCTTGGCCGGGTCGAGCAGGCCGATCTTCACCAGATAGTCGGGCGTGATCGAGAGAGCGACGAAATCGCCGATCGCTTCATGGAAGCCGTCGTTCGCACCGTCGAGATAAAGCGGGCGCTGCTTCTGATAAGCGCGCTGATAGTAATTGTGACCGAGTTCGTGGTGGATCGTCACGAAGTCGTCGCTGTTGACCTTCGTACACATCGTGACGCGGATATCGTCCTTGTTGTCGAGGTCCCAGGCCGAGGCGTGCAGATGACTTCGCGGTCGAGCGGCTTGATGAACTGCGTACGGTCCCAGAAGGTCGCGGGCAGCGGCGCGAAACCGAGCGAGGAATAGAAGCCCTCGCCGATCTTGAACATCTGCTTTTCCCAATAGCCGCGGCGCTGCTGTTCGGGCGTGTCGGGCTTGTCGACCTGATCGAAGCGGGTTTCGACATAGCCCTTGGCCTTCAGCAATTCGCCGACATCATAGCCGAGGTCGCCCGCCCCCTTGGGCGCGACGACGTCGTAGATGTTGCCCCATTCCTGCGCCCACATATTGCCGAGCAGATCGGCGCGGATCGGGCCGGTCTTCGACTGCACGGCGTCGCCATATTTCGCGTTGAGCTTGGTGCGGGTGTAGCAATGCAACTGGTCGTAGAGGGGCTTTACCTCCGCCCAGATCTTGTCGGTGAGCGCGGCGAACTGGTCGGCGGGCATGTCGTACTTGCCGCGCCACATCGCGCCGGTGTCTGCGAAGCCGAGTTCCTTCGCGCCCGCATTGGCGATGTCGACCATCTTGGTATAGTCAGCCCGCATCGGCGCGCCGACATTGTCGTGCCAGCTGACCCACATTTCCTGAAGTTGCTTGGGGTCACGGACGCTGCCCATCTTTTCTTCGATGTCGCTGCCGTTGATCGGCTGGCCGTTCAGCGTGCCCTTGCCCTTGCCATACATCGACTGGAGCTTGGTGGAGATGTCGTTCAATTGCTGCGCTGCGCCGGGCGTTGTGGGTGCAGGCAGCGTGAGCGCAGTCTGAAGCATGTTGAGGCGGCGCTTGGTTTCGGGCGACAGGCCGGGCGCGGTCGCATATTTGGCCGCTTGCAGCGCATAATCGACCGACATGGTGGTGCCGATCGCGCCGAAATGCGCGGCGAGCGCATCGCTGTCGTCGGTGATGTAAGTGGCGTTGATCCACGATGCCTTGCCCGAGGTCAGCGAGAAGTCGAACAGTTCCTTCTCGGCTTTGGCAAGGAAGGCTTCGGCATCGGCGGCGGTGGGCTGGGCCGGGACGGCGGCAGGTGCGCGCTGTTCCTGCGCGAGAACGGGCGTGGCGACGAGCGCGGCCGCAAGCGCGGCCAGCGAGATGGCGATCTTCATGGGGTTCCCCTTGGCTTCGTTATGCGGGGAAGGTGACTTGGGTACGCACCACAGTCAAGCGGTGAGGAAGTCCACCATCGCTTGCGCCAGCTCCTTGCGCGTGACGGCGTTCATGTGGTTGCCCGGCACTTCGACATACTGCGCGTCGGGCAGGATGTCGGCCAGTTCATGCGCGCTGCCGTTGCTGTCGTCATCCGCGCCGCAGATGACGGCGGTCGGTTGGCGGAAGCCCGCGATCACATCTTCGGGCGTATCGACGAAGGTCTGGAGGATGTGCAGCAGCGCGACCGGATCGCCCTTGGTCGTCTTGAGGAAGGCTTCGGTCATCCATTCCGACGAGCCGCGCTGGAAAGTGCCGAGGTTGGTGAGGACGTTGGTGTAATAGCCGCCATTGTCGAGCGTCTGCGTCAGGCCGCGCAGCCCCATGCCCGACAAGATGACGCGGCGGGGCGTCGCGCCGCGCGCAAGCATCCGCACGGTGGTGCGTGCACCGAGCGAATAGCCGCCAAGATCGTAGTCGGTCAGGCCCAGCTGGTCGATCAGACTCAGATTGTCATCGGTCAGCGCATCGGGCGGATAGGCCGAAGCGTCATGCGGCTTGGCGCTTTCGCCATGGCCGCGCAGGTCCGGCATGATGAGGCGAAAGCCCGCCTCCACCAGTTTGGCCGCATGGCCGTAGCGCACCCAGTTGGTCCAGGCGTTGGAGAAATAGCCATGGATGAGGACGAGGTCGCGCCCCTGTCCCGTCATATGCACCGCGATGGGCCGGCCATCGAAGCCGCGAATGTCGTGACGTTCGAGCGTGAGGTCGGTCATGAGGCTTCCTTGTTCGGGCGGGAGGTGCCGCCGATATGGCGTCAGGCGCGGTGGCGCAAGTGTGCGATGACGGCGAGCATGCTGCCGATCTGCGCCGTCGCCATGTCCTTCTGCGCGTCCCACATGTCGCCTTGCTGGCCGTTATAATAGTCGGCGGTGTCGCCTGCCGCGAGGATGGTCAGCAGCCATTCGAAGATTTCGTAGAGCGCACTGCCAAGGCCGATGGCGGCAAAGGCGAAGGCGAGGCTCCAGCCGCGGGAGAGCGTGCCATGGCGGTTGGTGGACTGCGCGATCGGGAGCGTCAGCAGCGCGCCGAATGCGAAATGGACGAGCCGGTCATAGCCGTTGCGGGTGGCGCCGAAGAGGCTCGATACGTCGTGGCCGAACTGCCCGCGCGCCCAGTCGTCATAGGGGACATAGCTATAGATCCAGCGCGCGCCGAGCGTGTGGAGCAGCAGGAACAGCCAGATGCACGTCACGCCAGCAGTGGGAAGCGGCCAGCGGGTGAGGAGAAAGGGCGCGGCGAGCAGCAGGACGACGGTCGGGCCATGCTGGAGCGGCGCGAGGTCGGGAAAAGGCTGCGCGATATTGGCGAGCGCGACCGCTGCCGCGAGGGTCAGGATCATCCGGCGCTGGGCAAGCGGAAGACACTTCCACCGTGCGCCAGCGCCGGAGATCATCGGGCGGATCAGCCCTTCTTCAGA
>CAJYHD010000343.1 GCA_913773715.1 uncultured Sphingobium sp. | reverse complement strand
GAGGAACTGGTGGCTAATGTTGCCAGCCGGTTCGGACGGCCGCCCGACCTGCTCGTCAATTCCGCCGCGATCTTCGGGCAGGATCGGCTGGAAACGGTCAGCGCTGACGATCTGATGCGCCACTATGCGGTCAACTGCATCGCCCCGACGTTGCTGACCAAGTCCTTTGCGATGATCCCGGCGGGAACGGGGGATCGCTGCATCGTCAACATCCTCGACCAGCGGATCGACCATCCGCATGCCGACCAGTTCGCCTACACCTTGTCCAAGCTGGCGCTGGCCGGGCTGACCAAGGCGTCTGCGCAATCGCTCGCGCCTCGGGTGCGGGTGAACGCCGTCGCGCCGGGGCTGACGATCGCGACGTCTGATTATAACGATGAACAGATGGATCGGCTGTCGCAGGCGATGCCGCTCGGCACGCTGCCGCAACCCGAGCAGATCGCCGACGCCGTGCTGTTCTTGGCGGATGCGTCATCGGTGACGGGGCAGACAATCTACATCGACGGCGGCGCGCATATGCGCAGCTATGAGCGGGACTTCATGCACCTCTGTCGCTAAGTCCGACATCACGATAATATTGGGAGACGCCTTGTGAGTTACGAAACCATCCTGGTTGAGCAGCGCGGCGCCGTGACGCTCATCACGCTCAATCGTCCGCAGGCGCTGAATGCGCTGAACAGCCATGTGCTGGCAGAGTTGAGCGCTGCCTTCGCTGCCTATGACGCCGACGCCAGTCAGCGCTGTGCGGTATTAACCGGCAGCGGAGAAAAGGCGTTTGCCGCCGGAGCCGACATCAAGGAAATGGTGGACAAGCCAGCGGCGGACTTCTTCCTCGAAGACTTTTTCTCTGGCTGGCAGACGGGCGTCGTCGCAACGCGCAAGCCGTGGATCGCGGCGGTCAATGGCTTTGCGCTCGGCGGTGGATGCGAGCTGGCGATGATGGCGGATTTCATCATCGCAGCGGACACGGCGAAGTTCGGCCAGCCAGAAATCAAGCTGGGCGTCGCGCCGGGCATGGGCGGGTCGCAGCGCCTGACCCGCGCCGTCGGCAAGGCGAAGGCGATGGACATGTGCCTCTCCGGCCGGATGATGGATGCGGCGGAGGCGGAACGCGCCGGTCTGGTGAGCCGGATCGTACCAGCCGCCGACTTGTTGGACGAAGCGCTGAAGACTGCGGTGACGATCGCGGAGATGCCGCCGATGGCCGCGATGGTGAACAAGGAAATGGTCAATATCGCGTTCGAAACCGGCTTGGCTCAAGGGCTGCTCACCGAACGGCGCCTGTTCCAGATCCTGACCGCGACCGAGGACAAGAAGGAAGGCATGACTGCCTTCGTCGAAAAGCGTCCGGGCGTGTGGAAGGGTCGCTAAGCCCCAGGATTATCCTTTGAAAATACCGTCATGGGATGAGAAAATCTCAGTCGCCCATGGCGGAAACGATTGCCACTCTCGTTTCACAAGAAAACCAAATAGCCAAAGAGGATCACGCGCAGTTCGCGCGGGGTCTTCGGCTGTGTGAAACAGGGAGCTTTGCATGTCGTTTCGTTCGCCTATCCTGCTATCCACCCGTGCTGCGCTTTTCGCAGCCTGCGCTGTCGGGGCGTTTAGTTCCGCTCAGGCGCAGGAGCCGGTGGACGGTGAGGATGGCACCATCACGGTCACCGGCCGACGCATCTCGCAATCGGCCGAGGCGATCGGCGAGGATAAGGTCAGCAACGTTGTCGCCGTGACCCGCGAGGCGCTGCTGTCCGCACCATCGGGCATTTCGGGCCTCAAGATGCTGGAGCAACTGCCCGGCTTCAACGTACAGACCGATGGCGCGCTCGGCCTCTATGAATTCGGCAACAGCGTTCAGACCCGCGCCTTCAACCTGGATCAGATCGGTTTCGTCGTCGATGGCATCCCGACCGGGCGCAGCGATGCGTTCGGCGGCAGCCCCGTATTCCGCTATGTCGACAATGAAAATCTGGGCGTGGTCGAGGCTGCGGTGGGCGCGGGCGACGTCAGCCTGCCTAGCTATTCGACGCTGGGACCGGTGGTGCAATATAACAGCATCGCGCCGCAGAAGGAGATGGGGCTGTTCGTGTCGCAGAGCTTCGGCGACTTCGACATGAAGCGCACCTTCATCCGTTTCAGCACCGGGCAGGTCGGGCCGTTCCGCGCTTATGTCAGCCGGACGAAACTCGACACCGATCTGTGGCGCGGCGTTGGAACCGTCGATCGCGAGCATTGGGAAGGGATGCTACATGCCGACCTGGGCGGTGACAGCTGGGCGCGTTTCAAGTTCGTGTCGAACAAATTTTACGACTTCGATTCACCGACTCTGACGCGCGCGCAATATCTGAGCAGCACGCCTGACGTCGGCGGCAATGTCGGGCGGGATCGTGGCTATATCTCGGTCGTGCCGAACACGACGCCGGGCTTTGCGCCGGTGCCGGGCGGACCGACTTACTCCAACGCCAACTATGCCTATACCAACACGCTCGCGATCAACGTGCGCGACGACAAGCTGTATGGCGGGACCATCCATGCCGGGATCGCCGAAGGCGTATGGGCGGAAGCGACCGCCTACTGGGAGGACAAGGGCGGTTATGGCGTGTCACCCGACACCTATGCCAACAGCGTGCTTCAATATCAGCGGCAGACGGCGGCGGGCATCGCGCTTTTCGCTCCGCGCGGTACGCAATATGGCCTCTCAACCGTCGGCGGAGATCGTTATGGCGTGACGACCAAGCTGCATTGGGATGCCGGGTTCAACGCGATCGAAGTCGGCCTTTGGGGCGAGGTCGATACCTATAATCGCACGCAGGCGCGCTATAATACGACGGACGGTTCTCCCGCTAGCGCGCCCAATTTCAATGAGCCGGTCTATCTGCGCCGCGACTATCAATCCGAGCGGAATACTACGCAGGCTTTCGTCAAGGACCGGATCAGCCTGATGGAAGACCGGCTGATCTTCGACCTCGGCATCAAGGCGCTGCACGTCGATTATCGCCACAGCGGCTATCGCGATTTCAACGATTATTACCGCAACGCCGGCACCGCTGCCGCGCCGCGTTGGGTGCCGGGCTGGGGACCCAAGACCAATCGGGCGAGCTATGGTGACGGCTTCCTGCCGATGGCGGGTATATTGTTTAAACTCGACAACCAGAGCCAGGTCTTCGCCAGCTATGCCGAGAATATGGCGCTGCCAAAGGGGATGGACGACATCTTCTCGGTCTCGCTCAACAGCGGGCCGGGGCTGGTCCCTGCTCCCGCGCCCGAACGGTCGAAGAATTTCGAGGCGGGCATCCGCACTAATCAGGGGCAGTTCTATGCGTCGCTTGCGGGTTACTATACGAAGTTCCAGAACCGCATCCAGTCGATCGGCGCGATCCTGCCGGGCACGACCAACGTCATCGAAACTTTCTACCAGAATGTCGGGCGTGTGACCGCCTATGGCGCGGAGTTCAGCGGCACGTACAAGCCGCAATTCCTGAATGGCCTCGCCTATTTCAACCTCAACGCGACGTACAATATCGCCAAGTTCAAGGATAATATCGTCACGTCCACCGTAACCTACCCGACCGATGGCAAGTTCATCCCCGACAGCGCCAAGTGGATCGTCAATGGCGGGGTGACGATCGAACCGGCAAGCTGGCTGGTCGCCAACCTCTCGGGCAAATATACCAGCCGCCGCTGGTCGACGTTTGACAATTCGCCGGGATCTAGTGTGCCGGGCTTTGCCTTGTTCAGCGCCTATGTCGACATCGGCGACGGCATCAAGCTCGGCCCTGTGAAGGGCGTCAAGGCGCGGTTCAATGTCGATAACCTCTTCGACAAGGATGTGCTTTCCTATATCTCTCCGGCGGTCACGGGGGATGGGTCTTTCCGGCCGCTGTCGCCACGGACGTTCCAGTTCACGATCTCGGGGGAAATCTGATGCGGGCTTGGATTTTGGCGGGTGCGGCTTTGGTCGCGCTGGTTCCAGGGGGCGCCGATGCGCAGGCTGTGTCGAAGAAGGACTATCAACTGCACCAGCGGCTGCTGACACTCGATAGTCATCTCGACACGCCCGCGTCGCTCGATCTGCCGGGCTGGTCGATCGACGAGGAGCATGGCGTCCATAGCGACTACACGCAGGTCGATCTGCCCCGAATGAAGAAGGGCGGATTGGATGGCGGCTTCTGGGCGATCTATACGAGCCAAGGACCGCTGACGGTCGAGGGCTTCCGCAAGGCGCGCGACTTTGCGATCCTGCGTGGCATGTCGATCCGCCAGATGGTGTCGGCGGACCCCAAGAACTTCCAGTTGGCGCTGGAAGCGAAGGATGCCGCACCGATCGCGGCAGCGGGCAAGCGGGTCGTCTATATGTCGATCGAGAATGCCTATCCCCTAGGCGAGGATGTCAGCCTGCTCCAGACCTTCTACGACATGGGCGTCAGGGTATCGGGCTTTGCCCATTTCGCGCATAATCAATTCGCCGACAGTTCGACTGATCCGTCGAAGAAGCCGCGCTATGGCGGCCTTAGCCCGCTGGGCAAGGAATTGCTGAAGGAGATGAATCGCCTCGGCATCGTGCCCGACGGCTCGCATAGCAGCGATCAGGTGCTGGACGATCTTCTGGCGCTGTCGACCACGCCGATCATCCTGACGCATTCGGGCTGCAAGGCGATCTACGATCATCCGCGCAACGTAGATGACGCGCATCTGAAGGCGCTGGCGGCCAAGGGCGGCGTGATCCAGATGAACGCCTATGGCGGGTATCTCAAAGCGTCGAAGCCGAACCCCGAGCGGCAGAAGGCGATGACGGCGCTGTTCGGCGAGATGCGGGAAGGCGCGAAGCTGTCGGTTGAGAAGCGCGCCGAACTGCTGAAGAAGCGGCAGGAGATCGACCGGCTTTATCCCGAAACCGATCGGGCGACGTTCGACGATTTTATGGCGCATATGCTGCACGCATTGAAGGTCGTCGGGCCGGATCATGTCGGCATCGGTGCGGACTGGGACGGGGGCGGCGGGGTCGCCGGTATGGAGGACGTAGTCGATCTGCCCAAGATCACCGCCGCTCTGCTGAAGGCTGGGTACACCGAGGCGGACGTGCAGAAGATCTGGTCGGGCAATGTTTTGCGCGTGCTGGCGGCGAACGAGGCTGCGCGAGCGAAATAGGCGTAAGCGCGGGGCGGGAACGGTAGCTGCGCACCCTCCCATTCCTTAACTTCGCACTTTTCCCGCAAAATGCGAAATTTTCTTGCCGCGCCCTGATCCTATCGCAATCCGCCGGGATCAGGGGCGGTCATCATAGGGCCTGTGCAGGAAGGTAGGACAGGTCAGCCGCGTCCCTCGACCTGCGGCAATGGCGTCCATTGTTTGTCTCGCGGCAATGGTGCGAAGATGGCATCGATCATCTGGTCGCTGACCTCTTCCAACGTCGATGGTGACCAACGTGGAGCATTGTCCTTGTCGAAGATGACGGCGCGCACGCCTTCGACGAAGTCGGGGCGGCGGAGGACGGCGCAGGCAAGACCATATTCCATCGCCATATTGTCGGCGAAGCTTTCCATACTCGCGCCTTCCGCAAGCTGGCGGAGGGCGACCTTGATCGTCTGGGGCGACTTGGTGGCAAGAACGGCGCGTTGCTGCTGCGCCCATTCGCCGCCATCCGCTTCGAGTGCGGCGACGATGTCCTCGGCTTGGGTAGAGGCAAAAAGCCGATCGATGTCAGGACGCGCGGCCTCCAGTTTGGAGGGCGGGGGCGGGACGGCATTCTCGTTCAATATCTCTTCCAGGCCAGCCGGATCGATCAGAATGCGGGCCTTGATCGGATCTAGGTGATCGGACGGGATGTAGTGGGTAGCGAGGCCGATGGCGGCGCAGTCGGATCCGTCGATCCGCGCCCCGGTCGTCGCTAGCCATGCGCCGATGCGGCCTGGCAGGCGGGGCAGGAACCAGCCGCCGCCGACATCGGGAAACAGGCCGATGCCGGTTTCGGGCATGGCGAACACCGTCCTTTCCGTCGCGACGCGGAAGCGGGTGGGGAGGGACAGGCCCACGCCGCCGCCCATTACGATGCCGTCGATGAAGGCGACGATCGGCTTGGGATAGACGAACAGCAGATGGTTCATCCGATATTCGAGGTGGAAGAAGCGCTCGGCCTCTACGCAATCGGCCTTGGCGCTGGCCGCGAGAGCCGCGATGTCGCCCCCGGCACAGAAACCGCGCGAGAGTTTGGAGTCGCCGTCGGGCGCGGGCAGATGGTCGATCATGATCGCGAAGACGCCGTCATCCTCGGCCCAGCGCAGCAGCGCGTCCAGGATTTCCGCGCACATGTCGTGCGTCAGGGCGTGCAGCGCCTTGGGCCGGTTCAGCCGGATGCGACCGATATTGTTTTCGATGATCGTGATGACGTGATCGGTCATAGGTCCTTCGCATGCAATCGGTTCTCGACAGGCTCGAACTGAGCGGATCGTCTAGTCCTTGAGCATGTCACGACCGATGATCATACGCATCACCTGATTGGTGCCTTCCAGGATCGAATGGACGCGCAGGTCGCGCCAGAAACGTTCGACCGGATAGTCCATCAGGTAACCATAACCGCCATGGAGTTGCAGTGCGCGATCGACTACCGACGATCCGGTGTCGGTGGCGAAACGCTTCGCCATCGCGGCGAAGCGTGTCTTGTCGGGCGCATTCTCGGTCACCTTGACAGCGGCGGTGTAGAGCAGGGTGCGGGCGGCCTGAAGTTCGGTCTCCATGTCGGCGAGCATGAACTGGGTGTTCTGGAAATCGGCGATGGCCTTGCCGAACTGACGGCGATCCTTGGTGTAGCGCACGGCTTCGTCGATGCAGCGCTGCGCACCGCCCAGCGAGCAGGCGCCGATGTTGAGGCGGCCCCCATCAAGGCCCATCATCGCGATCGAGAAGCCCTGGCCTTCTTCTGCCACGAGGTTTTCGACCGGCACGCGGACGCCGTCGAAATTGACTTGCGCTGTCGGCTGCGAATGCCAGCCGAGCTTGCGTTCGGGCGCGCCGAAGCTGACGCCCGGCATATCCTTTTCGATGACGAGGCAGCTGATGCCCTTGGGACCGTCTTCGCCGGTGCGGACCATGACAACGTAAAGGTCGTTGACTCCGCCGCCCTAGATGAACTGCTTCGAGCCGGTGACGACATAATGATCGCCGTCACGTACCGCGCGGGTCTTGAGGCTGGCCGCGTCGGAGCCGGACCCCGCTTCAGTCAGGCAGTAGCTGGCGATCCTATCCATGGGGACGAGGGCGGGGAGATATTTGTCCTTCAGCGCCTGTGACCCGAAGCGGTCGATCATCCACGATGCCATGTTGTGGATGGAGATGAAGGCGCTGGTGGAAGGGCAGCCATAAGCCATGGCTTCCATGATGAGCGCGGCTTCCAGGCGGCCAAGACCGATGCCGCCCGAGGCTTCCGATACATAGATGCTGCCGAAGCCTAATTCGGCCGCAGCGCGGATCGTGTCGCGAGGAAAAATATGTTTCTCGTCCCATTCCGCCGCGTGGGGCGTGATGGCGTCGGCGGTGAAGCGCTGCGCCATGTCCTGTATGGCACGCTGATCTTCGGTCAGGTCGAACTGTGTCATGCTCTCCTTTCGTCATGCCGCTCCTGGCCGCATGATCGATCTATGCCGCGCTTCTAGCAACTCCAAGCTAGGTCAGACAAGCTGTCATATCGGGCATCGGACAGGATGGTCCGAATGAAAGTCAATCGACGCGAGCGTAACGGCCCGCTAAGGGAGTCGCGATGATGACGGGACGGTCGCACTTGCCCCATGCCTAAGCCCAAGCGCAGCCGGGCGATTGCCTTGCCCAACAGCGAGTTGCGCACGCGCGCGACCGAGTATCTCGATTTCCTCGCCGCCTGGGTGAAGAAGCCGCGCCAGACTGCGTCGGTGGTGCCGTCGAGCCGTCACCTCGCACGGCTAATGGTCGCGGCGATCGACCCGCGCGATGAGGGCCGCGTGCTGGAGCTTGGTGGCGGGACCGGCGTATTCACGCGCGCGATCCTGGAAACCGGCCTACCACCCGAAAAGCTGGAGGTCGTGGAAATCAACCCGGCCTTCGCGCGCGGGTCGATCGCCGCGACCATTAGC
>CAJYHD010000342.1 GCA_913773715.1 uncultured Sphingobium sp. | reverse complement strand
TGGAAGTGGGCGGCGCGCAGATCGAGTTGTTTTCCTTTCCTGCGCCCCCGCCCCGTCCCAGCCGCCCCGAAGCGCAGGGCTTGCGACATCTGGCGTTCAACATCGACGATCTCGACGCCGAGGTTGCGCGGCTGGAAGCGGCAGGAGTCATGTGCGAACCGATCCGGGTGGACGAATATACCGGGCAGCGCTTCACCTTCTTCGCCGACCCGGACGGCCTGCCGCTGGAGCTTTACGAGCGGGCGGCCTGAACCGCCCGCCCCTTCTTCATTTTGCGAACCGCTTGAAGAAGCTGTCAGCGTTCCATGTCGGACGTTTGGGCGCGTTGGCGACACGCAACGTCACCGCCGTCACATAGGCGTTCAACTTCGCACTTTCGGCAGGCATGACCGGCTGGTTGAGATCTTCGAAGGGCGAATGGTAGATATTGGCGCGCCACGCCTTTTCGGTTTCCGCTTCGGGCGTTCCCGCCTTGAACCCATATTTGAAGAACAGCGCGGGGATGCCCTCGCGGATGAAGGCATATTGATCGGAGCGGATGAAGACGTTGCGGTCAGGGAAGGGATCAGGCGTGATCGGCAGCTTCATCGCCGCGCTGACCGCCGCCGCGTCTTGCCCCAAACTGCTCTGGTCGTAGCCGATGGGCGTTACGCTGGTCAGCGGAAAGATCGGGAGCGCCATGTCGAAATTGAGGTCGGCGACGAGGCTGGCCTTGAGGACGGTCGGACGCTGCGCGAAATAGCGCGCGCCGAGCAGGCCCTTTTCCTCCGCCGTAACGATGGCGAAGAGGATAGAGCGTTTCGGCTTCACCTTGCTGGCTTTCAATGCCTTGGCGATTTCGAGCAGGCTGGCGACGCCGGACGCATTGTCGAACGCACCGTTGTAGATGGCGTCGCCCTTGATCGGGGTGCCGACGCCATAGCCATCGAGGTGCGCGGAGAGGACGACATAATCCTTGGCGAGCCGGGGATCGCTGCCGGGCAAGACGGCGATGAGGTTGGGAGAGGTCAGGTCGCGGCGCTTGGCGGCGACGCTGGCCTTCAGGCGTTGGACGAGCGGGAAGGATGCGACCGGCGCAGAAGCGTCTGCGGCGGCGGCGATCTGCGCGAAGTCCTTGCCCGAACCGGCGAAGAAGGCAGCCGACTTGGCTGGGTCGAGTTGCGCGCTGAGGAAGGGCGTGCGCGTTTCACGGAGTGCGGCATCGGCGAAATAGAGCGCGGGTGCGCCGGCGAGCGCGATTCGGCGCTGCCAGGGGATTTCGACCTGCTTGGGCGTCACCAGCATGATCAGGCCGAGCGCGCCCTGCTCCGCCAGCCATTTGGCCCGCTCGGAGCGAGCGTGGGACTTGAGCGCGCCGGATATTGAAGACGGGCCGCCCGACACGACCACGACGATCTTGCCCTTTAGGTCCAGCCCGGCGAAATCGTCATGCCCCGCTTCGGGCAGGTGCAGGCCATAGCCAGCGAACACCATCGGCGCGTCGATGCTCTGTGGTACCGGACCGCCGCTGCCGGAAAAGATGAGGTCGCCCGGCACCGCCAGCTTCGTTTCACCGGATGCGCTGCCGAGCGACGCGCGGCTCTGGTCGGACAGTATGACCTGCTCGACGAAGGCGACCGGCTGCTTGTAGCCGTCGATGCCGGCGGGCTTGAGGCCGAGCGCCTTGAACTGGCCGATCACATAATCGGCGGCGCGATCATAGCCCGGCGTGCCGGTGCCGCGTCCCTCCATCCCGTCATTGGCGATCGCCTGCACATGCGCCCACCAGTCCGCACCCTGCTTCTCGTAATCGGGCGTCTGGGCGTTCGCGGCACTCGCACAGGCGAGCAGCGGGAGGGCGAGGAACAGGCTGCGCATGATGAAGACCCCTGATTTCAATTTCTTGGTTGTTGCCTGAAAGGGGCCAACGAACAAGGGGGCTTGGAACCGCCACGCAGATAGCGTATTGCATAGGCAATACAGTTGAGGAGGATGACATGCGCCCAGTTGGATTGATCCCGGCCCTGATGATCGCGTCGATGGCGCTGATCCCCGCGGGTTGCTCGCGCGGGTCGGAGCATGACGGCGGCGACAGGTCGGACGATGGCCGCGCTTCCTCCCCCGCCGACTGGAGCGGATTGCGCGACTTCACCGCGATTGATGCGGTCGGGCCGGACGACGTGATCGTGACGCAGGGCAAGGACTTCGCGATCAAGGTCGAGGGCGATCCCAAAGTCATCGAAAAGCTGAAAATCAAGAAAGACGGCGACACGCTGGAGATCGGGCGGCGCAACGAGTCCGGCTTCAACTGGAGTGACGACAAGGGGGTGACGATCCGTGTCACCATGCCGCGCATCACATCGCTGGAACTGACCGGATCGGGTAATATCGAAGCCGACAAGGTGAACGGCGACACGCTCAAGACCGAACTCACCGGCTCCGGCAATCTGCGCATCGGTGCCACGACGCTCCAGCTTCTGTACGCGGATATCACCGGAACCGGCGACATGCAGATCGCGGGATCGACCGACGAAGCGAAGATTTCCGTCACCGGGACAGGAGATTTTAAGGGAGACGCGCTAAAGGTCGGACGTGGCAAGGTGTCGCTCCTGGGAACGGGCGGCAGCAACTTCGCGTCGGACGGCCCGATCGATATCGACATCATGGGTACGGGCGACGCGGTCGTGAAAGGCAAGGCGCAGTGCAGAAGCAAGGTGATGGGAACGGGCGAGGCGCGCTGCGCGCCCTGATCGCGGCGGTGGCGATCGCTGCCCTGCCCGGGACGGCGCAGGCGGCGACGCGCGGCTTCACGATCACCAGCTTCGATTCGATCCGGGTGGATGCGCCGGTCAAGGTCGTGCTGACCAGCGGCACCGGCGCTTCGGCGAAGGCGGAGGGCGACCAGGGCGCTCTCGACCGGCTGCGGGTCGATGTGTCGGGGCGGCTGCTCAACATCACGATGGAGCGGCCGCAGCCGGGGCAGAAGGGCGGCGCGGCGACGCTGCGACTGTCAACCGGCGCTGTGTCGCGGGTCGTGCTGACGGGCGGCGGGTCGGTTGCGCTGGATCGCATGAAGGGTCTGCGCGGCGAAATCGTGCTGGGCGGCAATGGTGATGTGAGCGTGGGCGCGCTCGATCTCGATCGTCTCGACCTGTCGCTCGCCGGCGCCGGGCGGGCGACGCTGGCGGGGCGCGTGGCGGTGGCGAACATCCGCGTCAATGGTCCCGGTGCTGTCGCGGCGGAGGCATTGAAGGCGGGACAAACCAGCATCGCCAATGACGGTCCGGGCAGCGTGGCGCTGAGCGCCAATGGTCCGACGAAAATCAGCGGGTCTGGATCGGGCGATGTGACGGTCACGGGTAAAGGTGCGTGCACGGTCGAGAATCGCGGTACCGGGCGCATCACCTGCGGCGACGAAACCTACTGACAAGCGCGCGACGGTCTGGCATCGGCGGCGCTCGACCAGACGGGAGCAGATGATGAGCGCGATCGGCATTTTCGGGGCCGCAGGGCGGATGGGCCAAGCCATTGCGCAGGTCGCAGCGGAGAACGGCATCGGCATCGCGGGCGGCACGGACCGGAGCGCCGAGGGCGAAATCGCACCGGGCATCGCGATCACCGCCGATCCGCTGGCGCTCGCCGAAGCGGCGGACGTACTGATCGACTTTTCGGTTCCGGGCGCGTTGTCCGCCCATCTCGACGCCTGCATCGCGGCGAAGAAGCCGATCCTAATAGGCACGACGGGGCTTGAGGCGGTGCATCATGCCCTTATCGACGAGGCGGCAGCAGTCATCCCCGTGCTTCAGACGGGCAACACCTCGCTGGGCGTCAATTTGCTCGCGGCGCTCGTGGAACAGGCGGCGGCGGGGCTGTCCGACGAGTGGGACATCGAGATCGTCGAGATGCACCACCGGCACAAGGTCGATGCGCCATCCGGCACGGCGCTGTTGCTCGGCGAGGCGGCAGCGCGCGGGCGCGGCATCACGCTTGGCGACCATAGCGAACGGGGCCGCGACGGCATTACGGGCGCGCGGCAGGCTGGCGCGATCGGCTTCGCGGCGCTGCGCGGCGGGTCGGTGGCAGGCGATCATCAGGTCATCTTCGCGAGCGAGGGCGAATGGATCGAAATCGGCCATCGCGCCGAAAACCGCTCCATCTTTGCGCGCGGCGCGGTGAAGGGCGCACGCTGGCTGATCGGCAAGCCCGCCGGACGCTATGACATGAAGGGCGTGCTGGGGCTGTAACCGCCATGAATAAGGCGCAGATCTTCGAGTTTTTCAGCCGCCTCGCCGAATCGAACCCGGCTCCGCGCACCGAGCTGGAATATGGCAACGACTATCAGTTGCTCGTCGCGGTCGTGCTGTCGGCGCAATCGACCGACGTCGGCGTCAACAAGGCGACGCGCGCCCTCTTTCGCAAGGTGACGACGCCACAGCAGATGGTCGATCTGGGCGAAGACGGTCTAAAACAGCACATCAAGACCATCGGCCTGTTCAACGCCAAGGCCAAGAATGTCATCGCCCTGTCGGAGATATTGGTGCGCGACTTCGGCGGCGTGGTGCCGCAGGATCGCGATGTGCTGACCACCCTGCCCGGCGTCGGGCGAAAGACCGCCAATGTCGTCATGAATACGGCTTTTGGCGCGGAAACTTTTGCGGTCGACACCCACATCTTCCGTGTCGGCAATCGCACCGGCCTCGCGCCCGGCAAGACGCCGCTCGCTGTCGAACTGAAGCTGGAAAAGCGCGTGCCGCAGCCCTTCCGCCGTGACGCGCATCACTGGCTGATCCTGCATGGCCGCTATGTCTGCAAGGCGCGGCGCCCCGAGTGCTGGCGCTGCGCGGTCGCTGATCTGTGCCGCTACAAGCCCAAGACGCCGCCGCCTGCAACCGCCTGACGGTAAGCGCGTTATCGGCCTATCGGGAGACGGCAAGCGCCGCCCGGCATCGTCTTCCCGATGAGAGGAAGAATGTCATGTCCGCCACCTTTTCCATCCGCCTCGCCCTCGTCTTAAGCACCGCCTGCGCTGCCCTGCCCGCCTGCGCCAAGACCGCACCAGACCCCTATATCGCGACCGGGAAGCCGGTCGATTGCATTCCGTTGAGCTCAATCCGCAACAGCAATGTGCGAGACGATCGGACGATCGATTTCGAGGTCAGCAATCGTAAAATCTATCGTAACACGCTGCCGCAAAGCTGCCCGAGCCTGGGGTTCGAGAAGCGCTTTTCCTATCGCACCAGCCTGTCGCAGCTCTGCTCGGTCGATATCATCACCGTACTGACCAACAATGGCCCGGGCCTTCAACCGGGTGCAAGCTGTGGTCTGGGCAAATTTCAGCCGATGCAAAAGACCGGGAAATAAACGTGGCGCGTCATCAATTTTGCCGCTGGCGCGATCCGGCAGGCTTTGCTAAGCGCCGCTCCTGACCTCGCGTCACGCACCCATAGCTCAGCTGGATAGAGCGTTGCCCTCCGAAGGCAAAGGCCAGTGGTTCGAATCCACTTGGGTGCACCATTCCCGTTCAGCTTTGGGCACCATACGCGGCCTCACGCCGGTGGCGGCGTGGGATAACGCCTTCTTTGATCCGGTGATGCGGATAGTGTGATTTCCAATTTCCACTCGGCTGACGAGCAGCCGCATATACTCACGACGGACATTCCCCTTCTCGCGAAGCTTAGCGCTCAACAGCGCGCCAAATTTGTAGAGAATTTCCGGCGTGATCTGCCGCGCTCCATCGGCGAGTTGACGTTCCAGCGCTTCAATATCGATACTTACGCTGCGCTTCTGGGCAGCGATGTTGCCAAGCTCAGTCGCGACCTGCGGATCGTCCGGTGCGCATATGCCGCTCCGAACGAGCTTGATGACGTTGGCGCTCTCGCCATCGAGCATGGTGTGGCGTGTGCGAAGCTGCTTCAATTGTTCCCGCCGACCAGCCTGTGCGTTCTCGCTCCGGTCGATCCAGCTTTGCAGTAGAGCATTGAGGCGTGTGGGCTTCAGCACATGTTCCGTCACCGCGTTCACCACGATGTCATCGAGCGCGTCCATGCGGATACGGCGCCCTGAACATTGCGTGGGACCAGCTTTGGTCCGCCTGTGACAGGTATAATAGCGATAGCGCCCGCCCTTGCCGGTTTCGGTCGTCATGCCGCCGCCGCATCCATCGCCATCGCAGCCGCAGGTCACCGATCCGGTCAACAAATTGGTTCCCGTTTTGACCGCCGCGGCGCCCATGCGGGGGTCGCGTTCCGACATTTGAGCCCGTGCAGCATAGAAGAGGTCTTCGGGCACCAGCGGCGGAACGGGGATCGGCACCCATTCCTCCTCAGGGCGGGTCTCGCCTGTACGGGAGTCATGCTGGTTATACATGACAAGGCCGATATACGCGCTGTTGCAGAGGATGGCGTGGACGTTGGATGTCTGGAAGGGCTTGCCGCCGATCCTTTCGCCGCGCTCGTTGAGAATCTGGGCAAGACGCGTGATCCCGACCGGCGCGCCCTTATAGCCGTTAACATAGGTTTCGAAGATGAAGACGGGCACGTGCATGGTCAGGGGATCATGCTCGAGCTTCTTGCGATCTTTACCCTTCGGCTGTGGGACCGGGACAATCCTAAATCCGAGCGGTGGCCGTTGTCCGTTCCAAAACCCCCGCGCGGCGTTCGCGAGCATGGTGCGCTTTACATGCTTCGAATTCTCGGCCGAATGATACTCGTCGAACAGGGTCAGCATGCCGACCGCCAGTTCGCTTGCCGGATCGTCACCGAAGGACTGGGTGATCGACACAATGCGGACTTTATGACGCTGGAGTTGGGCCTTATACTGCATGAAATGCAGGGCATTGCGAAACAGGCGTGAGAGCGAATGCACAAGGATGATGTCGACCGGGCGTTCCTCGCTCATGGCCATCGCCATCATCGCCTGAAATTCTCCGCGCCCATCATTGGTCGCGCTGGCGCCCGCATCAATGAATGTCCTGACGTGAACGGCATCGTTGTCGCCAATCCAGCGCTCGCCATAGCTGATCTGGTCTGGAACGGACAGATCGTTATTGGCCTGTCGCTTGGTCGATACACGGGCATAGATGGCGACGCGCTTGCCGCTAAAACTTTCCATCAGGACTTGTCCCCAAACAGATTGACAATTTCCGCGCCGAACCAGCGATCGAGGAGTGCGACTTCATCGGCGAGCGATGACCATGAATCGTCGAGTTGGCAGATGACAAGGTAATTCTTGTCTCCGCATGCCCCCAAAGCGGCCCGTACGATCTTCTCGTCCCTTCGCGATGTGTCCTGCCTTGCCATGCACGAGGATGTGCCGAAGATGGCGCGCAAAAACGTGCAAGGTTAGTGCCTGTCAACTCGCAGTCGGTGGATCCGCTGCATTCGGCGTCCCTGTCCACCTATGCGGCTGCGCAATGAACAGCCGCATCGGATCGAGCGCGAAGGGAGACGGCATCATGGCGAGGTCCTGCGCCGAGCGGGCTGCCTGCCGGATCGCCTTCATGCCGGGAGAATCAGATTGGTTGCCAGGGAGGCGAAGTCGACCATCCGGCATCGTCAGCAGCTTGCGGTGCGCGGGCTCGAACCCGTCGAGTAATTCCGGGTCAATCGCGCAGCCGGTCCGACGGAGATGCCGGAAACCACGCAGCGCGTTACGCTGGTGACGTTGATAATGCACGATATCGTCCCCGTGCTGATCGAACCAAAGATGGGCGCGGTAGCGCGCCGTATAACCTTCGTTACCCGGCCCGGGCAGCGAGGCGAGCCACGTTAGCGCCTCTGCGCAGATGGTTGATCCAAAGTTCGCCCCATCGGCCAGACTGTCTATTTCGCGTTCTTCGTCCGTGAGTTCAAATAGTCCGTCGATGGCGCGTTCATGGCTATTCCTGACACGCCAATTGCGCTTGGAATCGATTAGAGGCTTCAGCGCTGTCTGCAGGGCGGCCGCGCTGAAGCTCTCGACCCAGCAATAGCTGATCGCAGTGACCGCCTTGGTAAGCCAGCGTTTGGGCTTGTCCTCAGACCAGTTGCGCAGTTGGTTCCTGCCGGTGCGATGGCGCTTGCTCCAGTCGAACGCCTGACGAGCAAGGTCAAGCAGCCCTACGATGGGATGGATGCGCCAGTTCATTGCCCAATAGGCAGAGGGTTGGCCCTTCGAGATCGAAGGCGCCTTACCGACATGAGTTTGAGCCTGGTGGCGTGGGTGAAAGGCAATGCCGTCCTTTAGTTTCTTCGCATCGTCAGCCGTGCCGGGCCGTGTGACCATCCGGACGTGCGCAGCGCCGCCTGCGCCAAGTACCGCGGCGATCACCGTTGCTGCGCCCTCCGACCAAGCGCGCCCCAGCTCGGGGTTGCCGGGAATGATGATGCCGTTTGCTATATGGGGAAACACGTGATCCGGGGGCATCAGCGCAGTCGTCTGGAAGATACTATTCTCCACGTGACGCGCGAGCCAATGGGGCGGTTCGATCGGGCCGCCAACGGAGGGGATGGCCTCGAGATAGGGCCTGATGAATATTTCCTTGCCTCGTTCGTCGAACGAAAGCCCGAGGACTCCATGCTGGTTATGGCCGAGCCGCGCAGCCTCTGTCATCAGCGCGAGCGCGAGAACCGGCGGCAGATAGTCGCGCCCCTTCGTCAGTTTCCAGCGTGTTTGTGCTGCATAAGGCCACGGATCGTCGAGGATATCCGGGCGGTGTTTGAAGGCCGCGAGGTAATCCTTTGCCAAGAGCAAGCGATATAGCTTCCTGTCACGTTGTCGGACATCGTCGAGATAGAGGACGCAGTCGGTCACATCATGGCCGAATATCTGCCGGAGAAACCGGGCACGGCCGCCATCAACAGGCATCTGCTGATCGGGCGAGAATGGATCGACTGCTTGGGTAACATCCACGCCAACATCGGGATAGATCCGCAGCTGCCGCCAAAACCCCGCTTCGAGCAAATGTTTGTCCATGTCCGGCGCAAGAACGGGCCGCAACCCGTGCCCAGTGGGGTCGACCTTGCGCACAATAGCGAGGTGCGGCAGCCGAGCGAGACCCATCGGCTCCCTCGGCTGTGCGCTCTCCCACACATCCCAGTTACTGCGCAGGATCGAACAGAGCTCCGCAGGGCTCTCGTCGTTGCCCGTGATCCCCCGGCGGTACGCTTCGCTCCAGCTGACATCATCGAGATAGGTCACAATTGGCTCCGCAAAAAAGCTAAAACTTTCGTTATAGGAGCTAACCTCTCAGAGCGCGAATCTGCTGGCGCAGGGTGACGACAAGGGCATCGAGTTCGGATTCTTGCTCCTTGATCCAGTCATCGAGGCCGGACAGCAGATCCCGCACTATGGCGGCCTGCCATTCCACCTTGGCCATGCGGCCGCGTCACGCGGATTGCGGACAAGCAGGTCGTTGTCGAGCGCGATGAGCGCGCGCATCTCTTTCTCCACCCGCGCATCGAGCGCCTCGATGGTGTCGAAGTAGAGATCGGTGCTGTTGACCCGTACGATGCGCCCCTTGCTCTCGCCGCTCATGCTTCGGCCTCTCGATTATCATCGGCAGCCTTGCTCTCGACTTCGGCCTGGATATCCGGGCCCCCATCCCCATCCGTCGAGCGGAAGCGCAGGTTGGCGTTATGAAGCTGCAGCCAGTCATGCGCTTCGCCGCGCTTGAGGCGCATCGGCACCTCGGCGATGTCCAGCCGGTCCGCCGTGCGCCTGATCAACATCCACTGCGCCCGCGTTGCCGGCTGATCGCGCCAGCCTTTTGCCTGGGGGTTGTCTTTTTCCCAGTTCGCGAACGAACGGCACTCTTTCTCATAAGCCGCCTTGGCCTGCTGATGGAGAAGTGCCTTACCGCGCCGCGACCATTCTTCGAAGTTTGCACGGACGGCCGCAACTTCCACCATAACGACCCCAGCTTGGACTTGTAACGGATTTGCGCCGGTCACCTGAGCGATTAGAGCTCGCGACAGGAGACCGACGAGATGATCAAGCACACAGAAGAGTTCAAGCAGGAGGCGGTGCGGATTGCACTGACCAGCGGGTT
>CAJYHD010000341.1 GCA_913773715.1 uncultured Sphingobium sp. | reverse complement strand
ACTATCCTGCGAAAGCGCGGGTCGGGCAAGACCGTCCACAGCCCGGAGTGGCGGCTGATCGTCGCTATGTCGGTCGCGGGGGTACGCGGCGCGATCACGCTGGCTGGTGTGCTGACGCTGCCCTTCACGCTCAACGACGGGACGCCCTTCCCCGCCCGCGATCTGGCGATCTTCCTGGCGGCGGGCGTCATCATCCTGTCGCTGCTGATCGCGACCTTTGCGTTGCCGGTCCTACTCAAGGGGCTGACCATGCCTGCCGAGCCGTCGAAGCAGGCCGAGGAGGACGAGGCGCGCATCGCCTCCGCCGAAGCCGCGATCGAGGCGATCGAGCGCCATCTGCACAACCTTGCCGCGGGGCGATCAGACGCGGACCTATATGCCCGGACGGGCGGCAAGGCGATGGACTTCTACCGCGAGCGCATCGATGCGCTGGATGACGATCGGGTGGAAAGCGCGCGCGAGGAAAGCCAGCTTGCCAGCGAATATCGGCTGGTCGGGATTAAGGCCGAACGCGCCGTCCTCAACCGCCTCGCCCGCGCGAGGCAGATCGGCAGCGAGACGTTGCGTAAGCTGACGCGCGAACTCGATCTCGCCGAAGCGCGGCATCGGCAATAGCGGTGCTGCGAACGCAGTGCATGCCGATGGAATAAAGTCCCGCCCGCCTTCGTAAACCGCCCGAGTCTGATTGCGGGTGGGACATGTCCGAAGAGAAATTGCGTGGTGTGCGCCGGGTCGCTTTGCGCCTGGCAGGATCGATGATGGCCGTGAGCGCCGCGCCCGAAGCGGGGGCAAGCGAATATCCCGATGTTCCCGAACCGATGATATTCGACATGATGCGTCCGCTCGGCGCACGGCGCGGCGAATTGGAAGCGAATACGCTGGCGACCGCGCCCCTCTCCGGGTCCGACCGTCCGATCAGCTGGGCGCCGGAAGTCGAATATGCCTTTGCCGACGGCTTTGCCATCGAGGGCGAACTGCCTTTCGAGAATGGTCGGTTGATGGAATATAAGCTGGGACTGCAGGCCGCGTTCGGCAGTTTCAATGGGGGCCGGTCGGCCCATGGCGTCCAGTATCTCGGCATCTATGATCGTCATGCTAAGCGCTATTCCAGCAGCTTCGCCTATATGCTCGTCCATCGCTTTTCGGATCGGTGGAGCAGCGTCAGCATGGCCGGGCTATGGGATGTGAGCGGCAAGCGACATACCGGACGCAATGCCGCGATCATCAACCAGTCCGTCTTCTACACCGCGTCGGACGACAGCATCGTCGGGCTGGAGATCAATTATCTCGGTGGCGAGGACGGGCATGTCTTGTTCATGCCGCAACTGCATCAGAAGCTGAGCGGTTCGATCAGCGCGCAGATCGGAGCGGGTGTGGAGAAGGCTCGCCGCGAGCCTGCCCGACCCCATGTCGGGCTGCGGCTCATCCGGCAGTTCTGACCGGGATCAGGACCAGGATCGGTTGAGCAGTTCAGCCGTCTGGTCGATCGCACCTGGTTCATCCTCTCCGGTCAGCGCGTAGGACATGTCGCCGCGCCGCCAATAGGCGACCGACTGCTCGCCTTCCCGCACCGCGTCGGGGATGGTGGGCGCGTCGCTCTTTTGCCGCGTGGCGAAGATCGACAATCGCTTTCCAGCGGCCGTCGTCACTGCGACCAGCAATGCGGGACTGCCACCGGCAGGAAATAGTTGCACATCGGTAACGTTCCAGTCGCGCGGCAGGGCGGGCAGGACGATGCGGGTGCTCGCCAATATCTCGCGATGATCTAGCGCCTGCCCCTCGATCTGCGACACCATATGCGCGCGCATTATCGCCACGCGATGCGACGCCACGGCCATATCGACATAGCCCGGAGGGTTCGATCCGGTGACCAGGGCAAATGCAAGCGCCGCCGCGATCCCTACGCCACCAACAGGCGCGGCCTTGCGCCAAAAGGGGCGCTGCGGTCGACGATCCAGTGCCCGTCCCTTGCCAAGCAATTGATCTGGTACAGCTTCTTCCCTGTGCGCCATCAGCCTCAAGCCCGTTCGCGCACTGAGGTCCCCCATGATCCGGGCAGCAAGATCGGGATGCTCCGCGAGATGGGTTTCGATCGCGAAACGTCCAACATCGTCCAGTTCATTGTCGATATAAGCATGAAGCTCATGATCGGCGGGCGTGTCAGTCATCCTGTCCTCCAACCAGACGCAATTTCGTTTCAGCAGGCTCGTGGTGATCGCGCAGCGCCGTCCGCGCGCGCGCCAGCCGCGACATGATCGTGCCGACCGGAACGTCGAGAACATCGGCGGCCTGCCTGTAGGTGAGGCCCTCGACCGCGACCAGATGCATCACTGACCGCTGATGATCAGGCAGCGCCGCGAAGGCCTGCGCCAGTTGCGCAAGGCGCGCGCGATGTTCCTGATCGGCATCGACATGCGCCACCATCGTTTCGGCGAAATGCGCGTTACGCCGCGCCTCGGCCGCTTCGCGCCGCTTGCCGGATATGAAGACGTTATGGACGATCGCGAGCAGCCATTGCCGCCGACTGCGGGTCGGCTGAAACGTCTCCTGCCGCTCGATCGCACGCACCAGCGCGTCCTGCACGACATCGTCGGCATGCTGATCGTCGCGCGCTAGCGACCGGGCATAGCGGCGCATGACGCCCAGGTCCTCGCCGATCGCATCGGCTGTTCCCGATTTCAGCCAGCGCATCGCGTCATGCCCCGGTAACAGGCCAGGCAATCGACATAGGCGTCATGAACATGCGACAGGACATCGCCCCAGTCATAGCGATCCGCCGCGGCGCTGGCCATCGCGCTCATCCAGCGGCGGCGATGAGGCTGTTCGATCAGTTGCGCGACGGCGTCGGCATAGGCTGACGCGTCCTTCGCGTTGACCAACAAGCCGGTTCGTCCATGGGTGACGAGCGCGGCGGCGCTCGGCACATTGGCGGATACGACCGGCAGTCCGCTGGCCATCGCTTCGAGATTGACGTTCCCGAACGCCTCCGTGACGCTGGGGTTGATCAGGATATCGGCGCTGGCGATCGCGCGGCCCAATGCCTCTCCCTCCA
>CAJYHD010000340.1 GCA_913773715.1 uncultured Sphingobium sp. | reverse complement strand
CTGCGCAACGCCATTGGGCACGACTTTTCCGGCTACAAGCGCTCGACGCTGGTCCGCCGGGTCGAGCGGCGCATGCACGTCCTCAACATTGCGACCGGCAGCGCATACCTGAAGCGCATCCGATCCGACGCCGCCGAATGCGAGGCGCTGTTCCGCGACCTGCTGATCAACGTCACCCGCTTCTTCCGCGATCCCGAAATGTTCGATGCGCTGCGGGACAAGGTCATCAAGCCGTTGCTGCGCGACCGCGAAACGGACGAGGATATCCGCGTCTGGGTCCCCGGATGCTCGAGTGGCGAGGAAGCCTATAGCATCGCCATGCTCTTCGCCGAAACGGCGCGCGAGATGAACCGGCCCAACCCGGTCCAGATCTTCGCCACCGACATTGACGAGCAGATGCTGCAAATCGCGCGCGACGGCAGCTATCCCGCCTCCGCGCTCGCCGACATTCCGCCGGTCATTCGCGAGCGCTGGACAACGCCCCACGCCGAGCGTTTTTCCATTTCCGGCCAGATCCGCGACCTCATCCGCTTCTCCAACCATAGTCTGGTGAAGGACCCGCCCTTCTCGCGGATCGATCTCATCTCCTGCCGCAACCTGCTCATCTATTTCGACGACCGGCTTCAGCAGTCGGTAATGCCGATCCTGCATTATGCGCTGAAGCCGGGCGGCTATCTGTTCCTCGGCCCATCGGAGAGCATCGGGCGATTCGATCATCTCTTCCCCTCGCTCGATCATCATGCCCGCATCTTCGAGCGCTCGCCCGGCGATCCATCCTATCCCATCGATCTGCCCGCCAGCGATCGCCTAACCCAGCGCCGCCGCGATGAAGGCAGCCTTCGCGGCAGCGAGCGCAAGAATGGCAACGAAGCGCTCGCCGTCCAGCGCCTCGCCGAACGCCACGCCCCGCCGTCGATGGTGCTCAACCAGGATGGCGCGGTCATTTCCGCCTATGGCGCGCTCAGCCGCTATTTCGATTTCCCTGTCACCCGCACCGGTGGCAGCAACGCGATCTCGCTCGCCAAGCCGGGCCTGCGCGACGTGCTCGGCCCACTGCTCCGCCAGTCACGCGACAGCCGCAAGCGCGTCGTCGCACGGCAGGTCGAGGTGCAGTCGGAATATGGCATCCAGCCGCTGGAAGCGATCTGCGAGCCGCTGCCCGACGCCACCTTCCTAGTGGTGTTCAAGGAGAACGGACCCTTCCGTCCGGCGGACGGTCCCGACCTGGCCGAAATTGAATCGGGCGACGACCATATGGAGGCGCTGGAGGAGGAATTGCGCCTCACCCGCCACAAGCTGCGCACCGCCGTCGAGGAACTGGAAACGGCGAACGAGGAGCTGAAAAGCTCCAACGAAGAAATGATGTCGATGAACGAGGAGTTGCAATCGACCAACGAAGAGCTTTCGACCGTCAATGACGAGTTGAAGAGCAAGGTCGATCAGCTGACGCTCGCCAACTCCGACCTGCGCAACTTCTTCGATTCCACCGACCTCGCCGTCATCGTGTTGGACAAGGGGCTGCGCATCCGCAGCTTCACCGAGGCGGCGACCGGCATCTTCCCGCTCCAGCCGAGCGATCGCGGTCGCTTGCTCGCCGACGTATCGAGCCGGCTGGAGGATGGCAGCTATCTGGACGACGCGCGTCAGGTGGCCGCGTCGGGTGAGCAGATGCAGCGCCGCGTCCAGACAAAGGACGGGAAGCGCACACTGTCGATGCGCATCCTGCCCTATAACACCCAGCATGGTTCGGTCGAAGGGGCGACGATCGTCCTCACCGACATCACCGAAGCGCTGTCGATGGAGCAGGAACTGGCCGCCGAGCGCGAGCGGCTGGAGATGGCGGTCCGGGCAGGGGGCATCGGCGTCTGGGAATATTGCGCCGACACCGGCCAGCTGGTGCTCGACGCAACCCACCGCGCCATGGTCGGCTTGACCAAGGATCAGGACATCCAGATCGATGACCTTCTCGACCGGATCGAGGAGGAGGACCGCGCCAATGTCGAAAGCGCGCTGCGCCAATCGACGGCTGGCGAGCATGATTTCGAGGCGACCTTCCGCGTCCGCGACGATGATGGCGGCCATCGCTGGATCAAGAGCTTCGGGCGGCTCGTATCGGATTCGCATCCCCGACGGCTGATCGGCGCGGCGATCGACGTGACGCCGGAATATATGCTGTCCGAAGCGCGCGCCTTGATGCTGCGCGAGATGAACCACCGGGTGAAGAACCTCTTTGCCATCGTCGGCGGCATGTTGTCGGCAGGAGCGCGAGTTCATGACGATGTGCGCAGCTACTCGCACGACATGCGCGACCGCATCGCGGCGCTGGGCCGCGCTCATTCGCTCGCCGCGCCCAATACCGAGCAGCAGTCGATCGAATTGCGCGCGCTGCTTGCCACCACGCTCGCCCCCTATGAGGATGAGGGCAGCATCACGCTGGACGGTCCCGACCTTCTCATCGACCGCAGCCGCCTCTCGCCGCTGGCCTTGATCCTGCATGAATGGGCGACCAACGCCGCCAAATATGGTGTCTTCGGCGATCGGCCCGGCAGGCTGCTGGTCGAGTGGCGCAGGGACGGGGACGTCGTTGTGCTGGAATGGCACGAATTATCGGACAAGCCGGTCGACATAGGGAACGGTAACGGGTTCGGAACAGTTTTGGTCAGCACGTCGGTTCGTCAGTTGAAGGCGAACCTTGAGCGGGACGTGTCCGGCACCAGTTTCACGCTGCGCCTGCGCCTGCCGCTTGATGGAGGCAGGATTTGATGCAGACGGTGCTGATCGTCGAAGATGAATTGTTCGTCGGTTACGACATCCAGGATATCGTTCAGGAATCGGGCTATTGCCCAGATGGCCCCTATGAGTCCGTTGCGGAAACGCTCGATGCGGTGGACCATGCGCTCCCCAACTGCGCGATCCTCGACGTACGCCTGCTCGACGGTGAAGTCTTTCCCGCGGCCGATCGCCTGCGCGATGCGGGCGTGCCGCTGATCTTCCATTCGGGTCATGCCGACGAAACGGGGCTGAAGACGCGGTATCCCGGCGCGCAAATCTGCCCCAAGCCAAGCTCGCCTGCACAGATTCGCGCGGCACTGGCCCACGCGCTCGATCGCGAAAAGGCCTGAGCGCCCGGTCCTACTTGCGGCTGCCGGACAGGATCGCGCCGATCCGCGCCGCCAGGGCATCCATCGCAAAAGGCTTGGTCATCAGCGCCATGTTGGGCGCGAGCTGATCGTCGCCGATCGCCGCTTTCTCCGCATAGCCGGTGATGAACAGGATTTCGAGCCGCGGGATCAGCCGCAGCGCCGCATCCGCCACCTGCCGCCCATTCAACCCACCGGGCAACCCGACATCGGTGATGAGCAGGTCGATGTCTGATCGCCCGCTCAGGATCGACAGCGCCTGCGGGCCATCCTCCGCTTCCAGCACATCATGACCGAGTTCGCTCGCCACTTCGACCGCCAGCATGCGCACGGTCGCATCGTCATCGACAACGAGTATGGTGGCGGTCGCGGTCGGCTCGGGATGAGCCAGAGCCTGCGACGCGTCTTCGCCGATCGCATCCTCCTGCGCGACATCGACCTGATCCAGCCGGGGCAGATACAGGCAGATGCTGGTGCCGACACCGATCTGCGTGTCGATCCGCACCTGCCCGCGCGATTGCCGGACGAACCCGTAAATCATGGAGAGACCAAGGCCGGTCCCCTGACCCATGGGCTTGGTGGTGAAGAAGGGGTCGAACGCACGCGACAAGACATCGGGCGCCATGCCGGTGCCGCTGTCGCTCACATGCAGAGTCACATAGGCACCTGCATCCATGTCCCATTCGCGCGCGGTACGCTCGTCGATCCAGATGTTCGCGGTTTCGATGATGATCCGGCCGCCCTCGGGCATCGCGTCACGCGCGTTGATGCAGAGGTTGAGGATAGCATTTTCCAATTGATTGGGATCGACCAGCGAATGCCATAGACCGGGGGCAGGGCGACTTTCGACCATCACCTGCGGCCCAACGGTCCGCTGCACCATCTCCTCCATGTCGAGGATCAGGCGGTTGATGTCGGTCGGGCGCGGATCGAGCGTCTGCCGCCGGGAAAAGGCGAGCAGCCGGTGCGTCAGCGCCGCGGCGCGCCGCACCGCGCCCTGCGCCGCGACCGAATATTTCTCCAGTTCATTGACCCGCCCCTGACCGATGCGGATCTGGATCATCTCCAGCGCGCCCGAAATGCCGGTCAGCAGATTGTTGAAGTCGTGGGCGATGCCGCCCGTCAACTGGCCGACCGCTTCCATCTTCTGCGACTGGCGCAGCGCTTCCTCGGCCCGGTCGCGTTCGGCGGCGGTCGCATCCACCTCTTCGCGCAGCCGCTGCCGCTCGCGTTCCAGTTGCCGCTCCACGGCCTTGCGATCCGATACGTCCAGCATCGCCCCCACCATCCGCAGCGGCGCGCCATCGGCGTCCCGCAACACATAGCCGCGATCCAGGACGTCGGCGTAGCTGCCATCCGCGCGCTGGAACCGATACTCGCCGCTCCAGTCGGTGCCGGTGCTGTCGATCACCCCATGGATGCTGACGTCCACCTGCTCACAATCCTCGGGATGGATATGATCCAGCCACCATTGCCCAGTCGGCTCGACAGCGCTGAGGCTGTGCCCATAGGCGCGATGCAGCGCTTCGTTCCAGGTGACGTGATTGGTACGGAAGTCCCAGTCCCATACAGCATCGTTGGTTGCCCGGCCTGCCAGCCGCAACCGTTCCTCCACCTCGCGCAACTCGGCGCTCGCCTTCCGGTCGCGCGACACATCCTGCACCGTGCCGACGAGGCGCACCGGCTTGCCATCGGCGAAGAAGGCAAGGCCGTGCGCCGCGATGTAGCGAAGCTCGCCGTCTTCGATGCCGATCGTGCGATATTCGACCTCGAACCGATGATCACCATCCGGGTCGAGCGCGGCCTTTACTGCGCGATCCGCATCGTTCCGGTCGTCGGGGTGCAATCCCGCCAGAAATGCGCCCTCATAGGATACCGGAGCACCGGGCGGCAGGCCGAACAACTCCCGACACCGATCGTCCCAGTGCAAGCTATCCTCCTGCACCAGAAAATCGTAGCGCCCAAGGTTCGCCGCGCGCGTCGCCAGTTCCAGTTCCTCGCGGCTGCGCGCCAACGCCAACTCCGCGCGCCGACGTTCGCTAAGGTCGCTGAAGAGGATGGCGACGCGATGCTTGTCCGGGTCATCCACGCGATAGGCGTGGACCATATACCAGCGGTCGTTGAGTTCATGCGCCGGCAGTTCGATCTGTTCGGAAACGCCCGTTTGCGCGATCCGCCCGTACAGGTCGAACCAGTGCTGCTCATGGCCCGGCGCGATGTCCCGCATCCAGCGCCCCGTCGCGTCGGCGATGCCGGTATGTTGTTCAAAACTGTCATTGACTTCGAGGAAGCGGTAATCGACCGGGGTACCATCCGCCTCGAACTTCATTTCGATGACGCAAAAGCCTGCGTCGATCGAGTTGAAGAGGCTGCGGTACCGCAACTCGCT
The DNA here is from genome assembly GCA_913773715.1 of uncultured Sphingobium sp. Next base: position 2,801 of record CAJYHD010000340.1, on the reverse strand, counting down.
CGCGCGCAGTTCGGCTTCGCTCCATGCTCGGTCCGACGCCTCGCGGGTACGGAGCGCGACGTCCTCCACCAGCGCGATGTCGCTCGTCGTCCAGTTACGCGGCTCTCCCTGGTGCAGATAAAGCATGCTGTCGAGCCGCCCGTCGCGCAGGATCGGGCAGACGATCATCGCGCGGGCGCTGATGCTCGCCCAGCCTGCCTCGAAGCCCGCCGTTCGGGGATCGCGATCGCAGTCCTGCACGACGAGCGTCTGCCCTGCGCGCAGTTCCTCGATAATGGCGGGGCCAAAACTTTCGAGCAGTCGCACTTCCCCCGCCAAGCTGGGAAGGCTGTCGGACCAGTCTGCTTCCAACCGGACGCTTGCGCCGTCTGCCGACACGATGGCGAAACCACATCGCCCGGCGTCCAGCCGTTCACCCAGCATCTCCATGGACGCGGCGACGATCTGCTGCGGATTGTCCGTTCGGCGCAGCCTGTCCATCAGGGCAATTTGAAACGCCTGTCGCTGAATGAGTTCTTCGCGGCTGAGCTGATCTGAGCGGGGCATGAGTGGGTCGCTTGATGAAGATGCAGAGGGATTATGAAACGCGGCTTATAGCCGCACAAGACGCCGCACTATAATCAGGATCAATCTTTCAGGGACGAGGTATCGCTCAGACGCGCCCGCACTTCGCTCGCCAGCGACAGCGGATCGAACGGTTTGGTGAGGACGGCAGTCGCGCCCAGCGTCTTGAAATGTTCGATGTCGCCCGTCCGCGCCCGCGCCGTCACGAACAGGAACGGCGTTTCGGCAAAGCGGCGTTCGCTGCGCAATTTCTGCATCAGCGCCGGGCCGTCCATGCCCGGCATCATTACGTCCAGCATGATCGCATCGGGTTGCCAGCTTCGCGTCGCCAGCATCGCCAGCGCATCCACTCCGCTGCTTTCCGTGCGCAGCTCGATGCCGGGGTCGAGCGCGAGCGAGAGGGCAACGATGCGCCTTATGTCTTCATCATCGTCGACGTAGAGAATCTTCAGCGGCTCGTTCTCGCTCATCCTTCCCCTTTCTCCAGATGGCGGGTCGCGACGACGCGGCGGATCGTCGCCTTGAGGTCGGGCAGGGACGTGCGCGACTTGACCAATATGGCGTCGATCTGCCCGGCGACATCGATCGTGACGTCGTGCGCGGAGTAGATGATCGTCGGGATCGCGATTCCCCGCCTGTCGAGCAGTTCGGGCAGCAGATCAAGGCCGATCCCTTCTTCCAGATGCACGTCCAGGATCGCCAGATGCGGGGTACGGTTGCGCAGGATCGCGCGCGCTTCGGCGAGCGTCGTCGCCTTCAAAATATCGGCCTCTCCCTTCAACGCCGCCGCCGTCAGGTCGAGCGTGTCGAGATCGTCGTCCAGATGCAGCACCATGGGATGCTCGATATGGACGCTGCGGAAGGCGGTGCGGATCGCCGTGCGCAGCCGCAGCGGATCGATCGGCTTGTCGATCCAGTCGATCAGGTCGAGCGACAAGGGCGCTTGCGCATCCGCCTTGCCGGATGGCGACATCATCAGGATCGAAAGACGGTCGGGACCGTGACTGCGCCGCACATCGCGCGCCAGTGCGAAGGCGTCTTCGTCGTCCAGCGCCATGTCGAGCAGCAGGACGGAATATCCGTCCGCCGCCATCGCTTCCCGTGCTGCCCGCGCGTCGGGGACGATGCGGCAGGCATAGCCTTCCTCCGCCAGTTGCGCGTGCAGATTTTTCGCCACGGCCGCGTCGCTTTCACACAAGAGAATCCGCGCTTCTTCGGGCAGGTCGTGGGTGGTGATGGCGAATTGCGATGTCGGTAGCGAGAAGATGAAGCGCGTACCGCCCTCTGGCCGATCCTCGAACCAGATTTCCCCGCCATGCTGCGCCACAATTTCGCGCGCGATTGCCAGTCCCAGGCCGGTGCCTGCCGACCCTTCGCTCGCGGCGGATCGTTCGAACCGGCCAAAGATGCGAGCGCGGAACTCGGGCGCGATGCCCGGACCATCATCGTCGATGTGAACGATGGCCCGGCGGCCGTCCGATCCGCGCGCAACGCCGATCCGTATGCTCCCGCCCTGTGGCGTGAATTTGACCGCATTAGACAGGAGGTTTGTCACCACCTGCAACAATCGCTCTTCGTCCGCCTGAACGACGAGCGGCACGTCACCCACATCGCAGTCGAGCATCGCATCAGCGGCGCGCACAAGCCCGGCATTATCTTCGCACGCTCTCTTTACCACGTCGCGCAGGTCGACGGCGCTCATCGACAGACGCATCTTGCCTGCATCAATCCGGTCGATATCCAGCATATCGTTGATCAGCCGGATCAGCCGCTGCGCATTATTGGACGCTATACCGATCAACTCGCCCGCGCTCGCCGGAAGCGGATCGGCGGCACTGGCGCGCAGCAGGCCGAGCGCACCGATGATCGAGGTAAGCGGTGTCCGCAATTCATGGCTGACGGTCGAAATCAGGTCGTCCTTCAACCGTTCGATCCGCTTGCGCTCCGTCATGTCGCGCAGCGAAGCGACGATATGGACGCCATCGGGAAGGTCCATCGTGCCGATCGCAATATCGACGGGGACGAGGTGACCGTCGGCATGGCGCACCTGCCGATCGGCCCAATAGGTCTTGCGCAAGCGACCGTCGATCAGGCCGATCCGGTCATGGAAGCTGCCCGACCCCGGCGCGATATCGGATATCACGTCGAAATTGCGCCGCGACAGGCCCGCTGCGTCTCGACCCAGCATATGCGCTGCGGCCTTGTTGATCGTTTCGATCGTTCCGCTCGGGTTGACG
>CAJYHD010000339.1 GCA_913773715.1 uncultured Sphingobium sp. | reverse complement strand
CTCGCTGGAAATGCTGCCCAATCTGCTCGACATGGCGCATGAACAGGACTGGTCCGCGCTGGTCGATGCGCTGGTGGACGCGCGCAACCTCTTCATCATCGGGCGCGGCTATGGCCTCTCCGTCGCGCAGGAGGCCGCACTCAAGCTCAAGGAAACCTGCGGCCTTCATGCGGAGGGCTTTTCCAGCGCCGAAGTGCGTCACGGCCCCATGGCGATCATCGACGAAGGTTTCCCGCTGCTCGCCTTTGCGACATCGGACAAGTCCGGCGACGACGTCCGCTCCGCCGCGCAGGATTTCGCCGACCGTGGCGCGACCGTCCTGCTCGCCGATTGCGCAGCGGCTGCCAATAGCCCGCTGCCGGTTCTTTCGACCCATCCGGTGCTGGAGCCGATCCTCCTCATCCAGTCCTTTTATGCCGCCGCAGAGCGCCTTGCCCGCGCACGCGGTCTCGATCCCGATCAGCCGCCTTTCCTGCGCAAGGTGACCGAGACGCGATGAGCCGCCTGTCTTTCGCCAACGGGCACATTCTCTGCGCCGATGGCGTGCAGGGTGCGGCAAGTTTCGATCTCGACGCCGCCACCATCCGTGCGATCGGCGCGACGGGCGATGCGCCGATGGATTTGGACGGCGGATGGCTCGTCCCCGGCTTCATCGATACGCAGGTGAATGGCGGCGGCGATGTATTGTTCAACGATAGCCTGAACGTCGAAGCCATCGCAAAGATCGGTGCGGCCCATGTGCCCTATGGCACCACCGCTTTCATGCCGACGCTCATCAGCGCCCCGCTGGAAGACATCGCCGCCGCGCTTGATGCGGTGGACGATGCGATCGCAGCGGGCGTGCCCGGCGTCGTCGGCATCCACGTCGAAGGCCCGTTCCTCAATGACGAACGCAAAGGCATCCACGATGCGGATCATTTCCGCGAGCTGGATGACGAAGCTGTCGCGCTGCTGACCAGACCCCGGCGCGGTGTCGTCATGGTGACGCTTGCGCCCGAACGCAACGATACCGCCGCCATCCGCGCGCTGGTGGAGGCGGGCGTCATCGTCAGCATCGGCCACAGCAATGGCAGCTACACTGACACCCGGGCCGCGATCGACGCAGGTGCGCGCGGTGTCACGCACCTCTTCAACGCCATGTCGCCGCTGCACCACCGCGAACCCGGTGTCGTCGGCGCTGCGCTGGAGGACCAAACGCTCTGGTGCGGTCTGATCGTCGATGGCGCGCATGTCCATGACGCCGCTCTGCATGTGGCGCTCGCCGCCCGCCCGCAGGACCGCTTCATGCTGGTGACCGACGCGATGCCCACCGTCGGCAGTGCGGACAAGCAATTCACGCTCAATGGCGAACGGATCACCGTTGAAAACGGCGTGTGCGTCAATGCCGATGGCGTTCTTGCCGGATCGGACCTCGACATGGCGCGGGCCGTGCGGAACATGGTTGAGATCGGCGTCGCGCCGGAAGCGGCTTTCGCCATGGCGGCGACCTACCCGGCGGCGTTCCTGGGCCTGTCGGAAACGCATGGTGCCATCGCGATCGGCCAGCGCGCCGACTGGGTCTGGCTGGACAGGGACTATCAGGTGCGCGGCACCTGGATCGGCGGGCAGCGCGTCTTCTGACGCAGCGCCCGCCTGGGAACAACTCCGGTGTCCATTGACGGCGACCGGTATCAAGGGATGGCGATGAGCGCGATCATTCTGACTTCTCCGTTGCAGGGTTGGGCAAACGCGCTCGACGATGTGCCCGACGCCGTTTTTGCCGGTCGCATGCTGGGCGACGGCCTCGCCATCGACCCGATCGAAGGCCTGCTCCACGCACCCTGCGATGGCGAGGTTCTGACGCTCCACGCCAGCCACCATGCCGTCACGCTGCTGGGTGAGGGGGGGGTCGAAGTGCTGATGCACATCGGCGTCGATACCGTGACGTTGGGTGGCGATGGCTTCGCGCCGCTGGTGCGTGTCGGCGACTGGGTGACCCGTGGTCAGCCCCTTGTTCGCTTCGACCTCGACCGTGTGGCGCAAGCCGTGCCATCGCTGATGACGCCGGTGATCGTCACCAATGGCGACCGTTTTACCATCTCCCGCCGCACGACTGACAAGCTTGTCGGCGTGGGGGAGGGACTGCTCTACCTCGATCCGGTCGATCCGTCGGCGCTGGTCGTCCATGCCGATGAAGGCGCGGGGGAGCGGATCAGCACGCGCATAATCGTGCCGATGGCGCATGGCCTCCACGCCCGCCCCGCCGCCCGCATCGGCGAGGTCGCGCGCGGGTTCGTCGCGCAAAGCTGGATCGTGAAGGACGGCGCGGAAGCCTCCACCCGCTCTCCCATTGCGCTGCTGCAACTGGGCGTGCGGCATCAGGACGACATCGTCATCGCGGCAGCGGGCGAAGATGCCGAGGCCGCCGTCGCTGGCCTGCGCGCCCTGATCGCAAGCGGGATGGGCGAGCTGGAAGACGCGCAGCCAAAAACACCCGCCGCGCCCGCGCCGCAAAGTCCGACCGTCATCCCCGAAGGCGCACTCGCCGGCACCATGGCATCGCAGGGCTTCTGCATGGGGCAGGCGCGCTGGTTGCGCGTGCAGGATATGGATCTGCCGCTCGACGGCCTTGGCATTGCGGCGGAGCGGGCGAGGCTCACCGACGCGATCGCCGCCATGCGCGCGCGGCTGGGCGAAGACGGAGAAAGCGAGGATGCCCGCGCGTCGATCCGCCGCGCGCATCGTGCCTTCCTGGACGATCCCGCGCTCCAGCAGCAGGCCTTCACCCATGTCGATGACGGTCGTGACGCAGGCCATGGCTGGCGCCAGGCATGCCGCGCCATGGCCGACCAGATGCGCGGGATGGGCGACGCCCGATTTGCCGAGCGTGCCGACGATCTGCTCGACCTGGAGCGGCAGATGCTCCGCATCCTCGCAGGCGTGGAGGAAGAGATCGTCGCCTTTGCGCCGGGCACCATCCTGCTCGCCGATGAACTCATGCCTTCTCAGGTCATGGCGCTCGATGCCAATATCGTCGGCATCGCACTGGAGCGGGGCGGGCCGACCTCGCATGTCGCGATCCTCGCCGCCAGCATGGGCCTGCCCGCCCTCGTCGCGTTTGGACCGGCACTCGGCGAGATCGAAGATGGTACGCACCTGATCCTCGACGCCGATAGCTGCCTGCTTCATGTCGATCCTCCCACGGACAAGCTCGACGCCGCCCGCGCCGAAGTCACCCGCCGCAGCGAAGCGCGCGCCGCCGCGATGGCCGCTGCCGCTGATCGCTGCATCAGCCGGGATGGCGTCCGCATCGAAGCCTTCGCCAATCTGGGATCAATCGAAGACGCCGCCGTCGCCATGGCGCATGGCGCGGAGGGGTCGGGTCTGCTGCGCACCGAATTCCTGTTCCTCGACCGCGACGATGCTCCCACCGTTGCCGAACAGGCGGATCTCTATGGCGCGATCGCCGCCAAGCTCGAAGGTCGCCCGCTCATCGTCCGGTTGCTCGACATCGGTGGCGACAAGCCCGCGCCCTATCTGCCGATCGCACCAGAAGAAAATCCGGCGCTTGGCCTGCGCGGCATTCGCGTCGGCCTTGCCATGCCGCAGGTTCTCGACGATCAGTTGCGCGCCATCCTATCGGTCCAGCCAGCCGGGCAATGCCGCATCATGGTGCCGATGGTCGCCAGCGTCGCCGAATTGCTCGCCGTCCGCTCCCGCGTCGAGGCGCTCGCAGCCGAAATGGGCGTCGCGCGCCCCGAAGTCGGCATCATGGTCGAAACGCCCGCCGCCGCCGTCACCGCCGCGACGCTCGCGCGTCATGCCGATTTCCTGTCAATCGGCACCAACGACCTCACACAATATGCGCTCGCCATGGATCGCGGTAATCCTGCCGTCGCAGCCGGGATCGACGGGTTGCACCCCGCCGTACTGCACATGATCGGCCTGACGACGCAGGGCGCTGCCGTCCATGGCCGCTGGGTCGGCGTATGCGGTGGCCTTGCATCGGATCGCCTTGCCATCCCGCTGCTGCTGGGGCTTGGCGTCACCGAATTGTCGGCTTCCGCGCAATTCGTCCCGGACCTCAAAGCCTTGGTCCGCCGCCTGTCCATCGCCGACTGCTGCGCCCATGCCCAAAAGGCGCTGGCGCTCGAATCCGCCGCGGACGTGCGCGCACTCGCCCGCCGCTTCGAAGAGGAATTGCCCCGATGAGCAAGATTATCGGCCTGCTTCAGCCCATCGGTCGGGCGCTGATGCTGCCTATCGCCGTCCTGCCGGTCGCGGGCCTGCTGCTGCGCCTCGGCCAGCCCGATCTGCTTGGCATCCCCTTGTTTGCGGCAGCAGGCGACGCACTGTTCTCCAGCCTCGGCCTGCTTTTCGCCATCGGCGTCGCTACCGGCATCGCACGGGACGGCAACGGGGCAGCGGGTCTGGCGGGCGTCGTCTGCTATCTCGTCTCGATGCACGGCGGACGCGTATTGCTCGCCGTCCCGCCGGAAATCACCGCAGGCCTTGCTGACAGCATCGCGCAGACGGTCGCCGACGCCTGGAAAGTCAAGGCCTTCGCCAAGCTCGATGTACCGATCGGCATTGCATCGGGCCTGATCGGCGGCGGCCTCTACAACCGTTATGCGACAATCAGCGTCCCCGCTTATCTTTCCTTCTTCGGCGGGCGGCGCTTCGTGCCGATCGTCGCGGGCGCGGCGGGCGTGCTTGTCGCGCTGGTCGTCGGATACAGCTATGGCGCGCTTGATGCGGGACTGAACGCCACCAGCCGGGGCCTTGTCGCTTCGGGCAGCATCGGCCTGTTCGGCTTCGGTTTGCTTAACCGCCTGCTGCTGGTCACCGGCCTGCATCACATCCTCAACAACGTTGCCTGGTTCGTGCTGGGCGATTTCAACGGCACGACAGGCGACCTGCGCCGCTTTTTCGCGGGCGATCCCCATGCGGGCGCGTTCATGGCGGGCTTCTTCCCGATCATGATGTTCGGCCTGCCTGCCGCATGCCTCGCCATGTATCGCACCGCGCTGCCCGATCAGCGCAAGGCGGTCGGCGGCATGCTGCTCAGCCTCGCCGCGACATCGTTCCTGACCGGCGTCACCGAGCCGATCGAGTTCAGTTTCATGTTCCTCGCGCCGCTTCTGTATGCGATTCACGCGGTGCTGACCGGGCTTTCGATGGTCATAATGGACCTGCTGGGCGTGAAGCTCGGCTTCGGATTTTCCGCCGGCCTCTTCGATTACGTACTTAATTTCGGTCGCGCAACGAAACCATTGCTTTTGGTACCTGTCGGAATTGTCTATTTCATTGTCTATTACGCTGTTTTTTCCTTCACGATCCGCCGCTTGAACCTCGCGACACCGGGCCGTCAGGCCACAGCGTCTCCGGCAGCGCCCGAGGCCGGTCAGGGCAATGCCAGCCGGGGCGCAGCCTATCTCTCAGCGCTCGGCGGGATGGCCAATCTTCAAACGATCGGCGCCTGCACCACCCGCCTGCGGCTCATCGTCGCGGATCAGGCGTCAGTTGATGAGGCCGCGCTCAAGGCGCTCGGCGCGGTTGCCGTGTTGCGTCCCTCCGCCCAAGCAGTGCAGGTCATCATCGGCCCCGAAGCCGACCAGATATCGGAGGAAATCCGCGAGGCAGGTCAGCACCAGCCTGTCGCCAGCGCACCATCGGACCCTACACCTGCGCCACCACCAGCCAGCACGAAGCTACGCCCCGATATCCTCGCAGCGCTAGGTGGCGACGCCGCCGTTACGGACGCCAGCTTTGTCGCAGGCCGTCTTCGCGTCGTGTTGAGCGACGAAGCCAGGCTCGACGCTATAGATCAACTGGAAGGCGTCCGCTGCCACGTCCGCATCGACGAGAACGTCGTGCATATCCTCGGGCGCGGCCTCACCGCCGAGGCATGATCAGCGGAGCGCTTCGGCGATCCGCTTGACGAGTCGCTTCGCCACGTCAGCCTTGGGCATAGGTGGCCAGTTCTCGATCCCGGCGGCGGTGACGATCTGCACGGCATTGTCGTCGCCGCCCATCACGTCGCCCGACACGTCGTTGGCAACGATCCAGTCCGCGCCCTTGCGCGCCAGCTTGGCTTGGGCATGTTCGGCAATCTGCATCGTTTCCGCCGCAAAACCCACCAACAGCCTGGGGCGTCGTTCATGCTTTCCAAGCGTCGCCAAAATGTCCGGGTTCTCAATCAGCGACAGCGGCGGAGGCTGGCCTGATCCGTCCTTCTTGATCTTCTGCCCGGACGCCTCTGCCACGCGCCAGTCCGCAACAGCAGCGACCATGACGGCCGCGTCGACAGGCAACGCAGCTTCGACCGCCGCCGCCATCTCCACGGCCGTCTCCACATCGACCCGAGTCACGCCAGCGGGCGTCGGCAACGTCACCGGCCCGCTTACCAACGTCACCCTCGCACCCGCGAGCGCGGCAGCGGCGGCGATGGCGAAGCCCTGCTTGCCCGAGGATCGATTGGCGATATAGCGTACCGGATCCATTGGCTCGTGCGTCGGCCCTGCCGTAACCAGCACATGCCGTCCCGCCAGCGACAGGGCGTCATCCTCGAGATCGGGCTGGCCTGCCAGCGGATTGGGCCGCGGCGGCAATGCCAGCACTCGAAGAATTTCCTCCACGATCGCGGGCGGCTCGGGCAGGCGGCCTTTGCCGAACTCGCCGCATGCCATGGAACCTGAATCCGGCTCCATGACAAGGACGCCATCGGCGCGCAACTGCGCCAGATTGCGCTGGGTCGCGGGATGATGCCACATTCGCACATTCATCGCCGGAACCGCCAGAACCGGCTTGTCGGTCGCGAGCAGCAGTGTCGTCGCAAGATCGTCCGCCATCCCGTTCGCCATCCGCGCGAGAATGTTCGCGGTCGCGGGCGCGATGACGACCAGATCGGCCTGCCGCGACAACTGGATATGCCCGATCTCGCGCTCTTCCTTGAGGTCGAACATGTCGCCATAGACATGATCCTCTGTCAGCACGCCCAGCGACAGCGGCGTCACGAAATTCTGCGCACTTTCCGTCATCACCGCGCGCACCGCGATCCCCTGCCGCCGCAGCAATCGCACCAGTTCGAGCGATTTATAGGCAGCGATGCCGCCCGATATGATGAGGAGGATGCGCGTGTTGCTCATAGATGCGGATATAGGAAGGCGGAGCCGACCGCTCCAGCCACCGCTGCGACGATCGCCACGGCCGCGTAGCGCCAGCCACCGCCGACACGGATCAGCTTGACCTCGCCCAGCGGCGGGGGCGGGGGTGCGCCGCCCTTTTCGGGGAAGGCGTCCTCGATCCGGCGAATGAGGTCCGGTAGCCTTTGGAGCGTGCGCCAGTTCTGGATCAGCATGTCCGCCGCCTTGGCTTCCGGCCCTAATTCATCGCGCAGCCAGCCCTTCACATAGGGGCCGCTCGTCTCCCACAAATTGATATCGGGATCGAGCGCGGTCGCCACGCCCTCCACCATTACCATCGTCTTTTGCAGAAGGAGCAGGTGGGGCTGCGTCTGCATGTCGAAGTCGCGCGTGATCGCGAACAGGCCATCAAGCATGCCGCCGACCGACAACTCACGCACTGGCTTGCCGCGCATAGGCTCGCCCACCGCCCGCAGCGCGGTCGCGAACTCGGCGACATTATGATGAGCGGGCACATATTGCGCCTCGAAATGGATCTCGGCGACCCGGCGATAATTGCCGGTGATGAGGCCGTAGAGGATCTCCGCCAGCCACATGCGCGCGCGCCGGTCGATGCGCCCCATGATGCCGAAGTCGATCGCAACGATATCCCCATCGCCTGTCACGAACAGGTTCCCCTGATGCATGTCGGCGTGGAAGAAACCCTCGGCGATCGCTTGGCGCAGGAAGGCGTTGACGAGGCGGGCAGCCAAGTCCTTGACGTCGTGGCCCGCCGCGATCAGCGCGGAGCGGTCGGCGATCTTGATGCCGTCGATCCACTCCATCGTCATGACGCGGCCAGTGGTGCGATCCCAGTCGATCGTGGGGATGCGATAGCCCGGCATCGCCTCCATCGCTTCGGCCAGTTCAGACGCGGACGCCGCCTCCCGCCGCAGATCGAGTTCGCGGGCGGTCCAGCGCTTCATATTGGCGATGACGAGGCGGGGCCGCAGCCGCGCGATCTCGCCGCCCAGCTGCTCGACATGGGCGGCGGCCCATTCATAGGTCTGAATGTCGCGATTGAACTGGTCGATGACGCCGGGGCGGATGACCTTGACCGCGACGTCGCGCCCATCGGTGGTCATCGCGCGATGCACCTGCGCGATCGAGGCCGCGCCGACCGGAACTTCATCGAAGCGGCTGTAGAGTGCCTCCAGCGGCCTGCCGAAGCTCGTTTCTATCTGCGTTCGGATCGTGTCGAAGGGGACGGGGGGCAACGCATCCTGCAAGCGCAGCAGATCGGTCGCCGCTACGTCGCCGACCAGATCGGGGCGGGTCGCGAGCGTCTGCCCCAGCTTGATCGCGGCTGGGCCGATCGCCTGAAAGGCATCGGCATAGCGCGGCTGCTTGGGTACCTTAGCGCCGAAGCGGGCGAGGCGCACCAGCCGGCGAACGGGCGGAGGGGTCAGCGGATCGCGCTCGATCCCGCGCAAGGCCCCATGGCGCGCCAACGTGCGCCCCCATTTGAGGAGCCGCCATATATGGGTGATGTGAGACGCCATGTGCGAGTTACAGCCTCACGCCTTCCAGCCGCTATGGATCGCGACGAGGCCCCCCATGATCGGCTCGACCTTGGTATTGGAAAAGCCTGCTTCCCGGATCATCTCCTCGAACCGTGGCATGGGCGGGAAGCGGCGGATCGATTCAATCAGGTAGCGATAGCTGTCGGCGTCATTGGCGAAGAGCTTGCCGAGTTGCGGCACCAGCTTGTGGGAATAAACGTCATAGACGTCGGCGAAGCCCGGCCAAGTGGTGGTGGAGAATTCCAGGCAGAAGAAGCGCCCGCCGAACTTCAACACCCGGTGCGCTTCCGCCAACGCCTTGTCGATATGCGTCACGTTGCGAATGCCGAACGCGATCGTATAGGCGTCGAAACTGCGGTCGTCGAAAGACAGCTGCTCGGCATTCTGTTCCGACCAGATGAGGCCGTCCAGCCCCTTCTTCTGCGCACGGTCGACCCCGACCGCCAGCATCTCCGGGTTGATGTCCGACACGGTGATCTGCGCGCCATGGCGATGCATGCGGAACGCGATGTCGCCCGTACCGCCCGCCATGTCGAGGATATGCTCCCCGGCACGCGGCTTCACCCGCCGCACGAACTGATCCTTCCACAATCGGTGCGCGCCGCCCGACATGGCATCGTTCATCAGGTCATATTTGGCCGCGACGTTGGAAAAGACCTCGCGGACCATGCCCTGTTTGTCGGCGGCATCGACGTCGCGATAGCCGAAGGAGACTGTATCGTTCATGGCAGTCCTCTACTGTCAGTTGATGCGCAACTCCAGCCAAGATACTGGGAATCCGCGCCGCCTTTTCCTAGATGGAAAGCATGCCAGAACTTCCCGAAGTCGAAACCACCGTGGCGGGCCTGCGATCCGTGTTGCAGGACGCGGTGCTGACTCGCGTCGAGCCAAGACGCGCGGACCTGCGGTTCCCGATCCCCGTCGATCTGCGGCAGCGATTGACGGGGGCAAAGGTGACGGCCTTGTCGCGTCGCGCCAAATATGGGCTGATCGACACGGATCGCGGCGACACGATGATCTTCCACCTCGGCATGTCGGGCCGTTGGCGCGTCGATCCCGAAGAGGTCGGCAAGCATGATCATCTGATCGTGGAAACGAGCGCCGGGCGCATCCTCGCGCTCAACGATCCGCGCCGCTTCGGATCGATCGATCTGGTGCGCAGCGACATCTGGTCCGCGCATCGCCATTTCATGCAGATGGGGCCGGAGCCGCTCGGCCCGGACTTCACCGCAGATTATCTTGGCGAGAGGCTGAAAGGTAAGGCGACCTCCATCAAGGCCGCTTTGCTCGACCAGCGGATCGTCGCGGGCCTTGGCAATATTTATGTCTGCGAAGCGCTCAACATGGCGGGCATCGCACCGACGCGGGCAGCTGGGCGGATCGGCAAGGTCCGGCTCGCTCTGCTGGCCGAGGCGATTCGCGACGTGTTGTCCGCCGCGATCGTCGCGGGTGGATCGACGCTGCGCGACTATGCGCGGCCCGATGGGGAACTCGGTTATTTTTCCAAGCAATGGCGCGTCTATGGCCGGGAAGGGGCGCCATGCCTTTGCGGCAGCACCGTCCTGCGCCGAGTCGATGGTGGTCGATCGACCTTCTATTGCGCGAAATGCCAGAAATAGCGGGCCGCCCAAGAGTTGACGCTGCTTTCTATCCCATGTAAGGGGCGCACCTTCACGAGGCAGGTCGGCGATTCCGGCTGGCCTCTTCCCGAGATTTGACGAGAACCGAGGAATAGAATGGCCAATACGCCGCAAGCCAAGAAGCGCATCCGCCGCAATGAGCGCCGCGCCGCAATCAATGGCGCCCGCATCAGCCGGATCCGCACTCTGGTGAAGAAGGTGGAAGCCGCCATCGTCGCCGGTGACAAGGATGCCGCGACCACTGCCCTTCAGACCGTTCAGCCTGAACTGGCGCGTGGTGTTGCCCGCGGTGTGCTGCACAAGAATACGGCTGCCCGCAAGTTCGGCCGCCTGACGAAGGCCGTCAGCGCGATCGCCTGACGCCCTTTCAAGATTTACGCAGGTTAGGAAGCCCGCCCGGTCATCCGGTGCGGGCTTTTTGCCGTTTGGTCACGATCCGGTCATTTTTCAGGAACCTTGGATTCCCCGCGATTCGACGCGCTGCATCATTTTTGATCTGGCTTAATAGACTGATAAAATTGCAGAAAAATGATAATGCCGGGTTTTCCGGGGCTTTCTTGAGTCAACGGCTTTATTTCAGTTTTTTGAAGTGCCGTGCCCTTGATCGACTCTTCCACCCCTGTCTATTTTCCACTTCCAGCCGCCGTCGAATCACCTTTGGCGGCTGTCATGACGAACAGAAAGCACCACGGGGACTCGGGTGAGCCATGCTTTTCCGAGCAGGTCTTTCTGCGTCAAAATTCTGCCCGACATCAGGGGGCGGCTTGGGAGCGAGGTCGGACGGAATGAAGGATATTGCGCGCGTGACGGACTGGCAGGACGGGAAGGAGGCTCAGCTTGGGTCGGCCTTGGCACTCGCCTGGACCAGCATCCGCGCGGGTCTGCGCCGCGATGTCGGCGCCCGTATGTTCGACCAATGGCTGAAGCCCGTCAGCCTTGGGGACTATTGCCCGGATTCGCAGACGCTCGACCTACTGGTCGCGACTGACTTCAGCGCCAATTTCGTGTCTGGTCAGTTCGGCGATCGCCTGCGCATGGCATGGCGCAGCGCGTCCGTCGGCGTGCGCGAAGTGCGCCTGCGTCGTTCGCCCGATGCGACGGGTCCGCGCCTGCTCGAAGTCGTTCGCGACGAAGCTGCTGCGCCGGTCGTGGAGCGCGCCGTCAGCGTGGCGTCCAACTTCCAGCCGCGTCATGCCTTCGACGATTTCATCGTGGGTGAGAGCAATCGCCTGGCTTTCTCTGCCGCGCAGGCGATGGCTGCTGAAGTGCAACCGCGCTTCAGTCCGCTGTTCCTCTATGGCGGGACGGGTCAGGGGAAGACGCATCTGCTTCACGCGATAGCGGCGGCCTTCTCGGCCCATGCCCCGGCGTCTCAGGTGCTCTACATGTCGGCCGAGCGGTTCATGATGGAATTCGTGAACGCGATGCGCGCCAACGACACCATGGCGTTCAAAGCGCGGTTGCGTGCCGCCCGCTTGCTGTTGATCGACGACATCCAGTTCATCGCGGGTAAGGGATCGACGCAGGAGGAGTTTCTCCATACGATCAACGAACTGATCGACAGCGGTGCGCGCATCGTCGTCACCGCGGATCGTGCGCCACAAGCGCTCGAATCGGTCGATCCGCGCATCCTTTCGCGTCTCGCAGGAGGACTGGTCGCCGACATCCTGCCCGCCGACCTCGACCTGCGCCTTGCGATTCTGGAAGCCAAGCGCGTCGTGGCGGGCGACCCGCCGATGCCCGATGCGGTGATCGACTTCCTTGCCCGCTCGATCCGTTCAAACATCCGCGAGTTGGAAGGCGCGTTCAACAAGCTGGTTGCCTATGGCCAGCTGACGGGTCGCGCGATTGATCTCGATTTCGCGCAGGGGATGCTGGCCGATGCCGTGCGAGCGAACGCTCGCCGCATCACGGTCGATGAAATCCAGAAGGCCTGCGCCGCGCATTATAAGATCGATGCCGCCGAAATGCGCTCCAAGCGCCGCGCCCGCGCCGTCGCTCGCCCGCGTCAGGTCGCCATGTATCTCGCCAAGAAGATGACGCCGCGTTCGTTGCCGGAAATCGGTCGCATCTTCGGCGGGCGGGATCACAGTACCGTCATCCACGCCGTGCGCACGATCGAGCAGATGCGCGAAAGCAACCCGGACATGGACGCCGACATCCGCATGCTCCAGCGCAAGCTGGAAGGCTGACGCTCCGCGAGGATTGGGCTAGGCTTGCAGGCATGATTCGCCTGATCGCCTTCCTCATCCTTCCCTTCCTCGCCTTGTCACCATTGTCCGCCCAGACACCGTCAGCGCAATCTGGCGACGTTCGCGTTGCGTTGACAACGGACGCCGGGGATATCGTCGTGGCGGTCCATGTGGACAAGGCCCCGATCACCGCCCGCAATTTCCTGGCCTATGTCGATCAGAAGCGGTTCGACGGAGCGACCTTCTATCGCGGCGTCGGGACGGGCGAATATGGTTTCGTTCAGGGCGGAGCGCAAAATGATCCCAAGCGCATCCTGCCGCCGATCAGGCATGAGCCGACCAGCCAGACAGGCCTCACCCATGACGACGGCGCGCTGTCGATGGCGCGCTATGCGCCGGGCAGCGCGACGGGCGACTTCTTCATCGTGTTGGGCAAGATGCGGTCGATGGATGCCAACCCGCAGGCAAGCGGTGAAAATCAGGGCTTTGCCGTTTTCGCCCATGTCGTGGAAGGGCTGGACATCGTTCGCGCCATTCAAGCCGCACCCAAATCACCCACCGCAGGCGAGGGCGTGATGAAGGGGCAGATGCTCGAGAAGCCGGTCAGGATCGTGACGGCGCGTCGCCTGCCTTAAGCGGCGGCAGACCGATCGATGATCGTCGTCACGGTCAGATCGGCGGTGACGTTCCCTACCGTGCGAAAAATGTCCGGTATGGTCTCCACCGCCAGCAGGAGCGGCAGCGCATCAACCGGCACCCCCATGGCGAGGCAGATCGGTCCCGTGGTGGTGAAGAAGGTCACCTGACTGGGGAGGCCGACCGCGGCCAGACTGACGATCGCCGCGACGACGACGCCCATCGCCATCTGCGCCGCGCCCAACTCTACGCCGTTCATGGCAGCCACATACAGCGCCACGCCCAGATTGGCGGGCGGGCTGGTGATGCGGAACAGCGAGATAGCAAGCGGCAGCACGATCGATCGCGCCGATTCGCGCACCGCCAGCGGACTATCGCAGGCCTGGATCATCGCTGGCAGCGACGCGATCGAGCTTTGTGTGGAGAAGGCAATCGCCTGCGCGGGGAAAGCGGCGCGCGCGAATCGCAGCAGCCTCACTCGGCCTGCAAGGACAGCCAGAGGATAAATCAGCAACGTCACCAACAGGCAGATTGCAACAATGAAAAAGACATAGTGGAGCAAAGCGCCCGCCGTCGCCAAACCTGACCGCGCGCCCGCAACCAGCGCCAGCGCAAACACGCCGATCGGCGCGATGCGCAGCACCCATCCGACCACAACCAAGATCGGAAGAGCACACGTCTGAACTCCAGTCACTGCATACAATCTCGT
>CAJYHD010000338.1 GCA_913773715.1 uncultured Sphingobium sp. | reverse complement strand
GCCAGACTGGTGGGCGCGGAGATGCCGATGAGCAGGCCGACCCCGGCCACCAGCGCCTTGTCGACCATCTCATAGCTGATTCGCGAGGTGACGAGGATGAAGTCGGGCTGAATCTCGCCGTCGCGGGCTAGCGCACCGACCAGCTTGTCGAGGGCATTGTGCCGCCCGACATCCTCCGCCGCCGCGAGGACGATCCCTTCCGCGTCGCAGGCGATGGCGGCATGGACCGCACCCGTCCGGGCATTGAGCGGCTGATTCGCGCGGATCGTGCCGAGCGTCGCGAACAGCGTTTCGACGCTGGCGTGTGGCGACGGAGGGCGCCGCGTTACGGGCCGAGCGATCTGCTCCAGTCCCGACAGGCCGCATAGCCCGCAACTGGTGTCGCTCGTCCGGTGGCGGACCCGGTCCTGCATCCGACCGCGCAGATGCTCGGCCAGCGTCACCCGGACGATCCAGCCGCTCTCCGCCGCGAACGGCTCGATGGCGAGGATATCGTCCGCCGCGTCGACCAACCGCTCGGTTAGCAGGAAGCCGGTGGTGAAATCCTCCAGCCGCTCGGGCGTCATCATCATCACGGCATAGCCGAACCCGTCGACCTCGATCGCGACCGGGCATTCGACGGCGATGTCGCGTTCGATCGAATCGGTTGCGCCTTCCGATGGCAGGCGCATCAGCGTCAGTGTCCGGGCAGGCTCATGCTCTGCGGTCACAGCGCGGCGAGATCGGCGGGCGTGTTCACATTGGCGATCGGCTCGGGCGAGGAAATGGGGATCGCCCCGATCGCGCGTACCCAGCCGCGAACCGAGCGGTCCTGCCCCAGCGAAAGATGCGCCATCAGATGCGCCCCCAACGCGGCGGGCCACAGGCCCAGCACCGGCGCGTCCCGGCAATAGCTGGGTTCGCGCCTCAGGATCGCCTCGATCAGTCCCTCGGGCAGGCGCGGCATGTCGCATCCGATGGTCAGGACGCAGCGAAAGCCGTGGCTCGCGGCGTAATCCAGCGCCCCTGCGATGCCACCCAGCGGACCCAGGCCGGGGGCGGGCATGTCGGGTACGCCGTCCACGCCGCCGACCTGCACCACGCGCGCGCAATATGGGGCCAGGCGCGCGCGGGCATGGGCCACCAATGTGCGGTCGCCGAGCATGGCGACCGCCTTGTTCGAGCCGAAGCGCGAGGATTGGCCTCCGGCCAGTACGGCACCCAATATGCTCATGCGGGGATGCGTACCTTCACCGGCACCGACTTGCCCGCAGGCACATGGCTTTCCAGCGCATGATGCTCCAGCGGGATCAGATAGTTGAGTTCGGGATAATAGCCGCCGATGCAGCCTTCGGGGATGTTGTACTCGACCACGCGAAGGCCTTCGACCACGCGCTCCTCGCCGTCATCGGCATCGCCCTCCAGCGCGATGGTCTGACCATCGGTCAGGCCGAGCCTGGCGATATCGGCCTTGTTCATCATCGCGACCATCCGCGTGCCGCTGATCCCCCGGAAGCGATCGTCATAGCCGTAAATGGTCGTGTTGAACTGGTCGTTCGAGCGCAGCGTGATGAGCCGCATCCGCCCCTCGGCGGGGGTGATGCCCGAGGCGTCCATGGCACGCGGCACGTTGAACTCGGCCTTGCCGCTCTCGGTTTCCCATTTGCGATGCGAGGCGGGATTGCCCTTCCAGAAGCCGCCGGGTTCGAACAGCCGTTCGTTGAAATTGGCGAACTTGTCCGGATAGACATTCTCGATCGCGGTGCGGACCAGACTGTAGTCGCCGACCCATTCGTCCCAAGGGACATTGGGATTGGGCTGCAGCACGGCCTTGGCGATCCCCGCTACGATGGCCGGTTCGGACAGCAACGTGTCGGCGGCGGGCGTCGCCTTGCCGACCGAACCATAGATATGGCTGAACGAATCTTCCATCGACACCGCCTGACGGCCGCCCGCCTGCATGTCGGTCTCCAACCGGCCGAGGCAGGGGAGGATATAACTTTCCTCGCCGGGCACCAGATGGCTCTTGTTGAGCTTGGTCGCGATATGGACGGTGATAGGCAGCTTCGCCCAGGCCGCCTTCATCTTGGCGTGCTCGGGTGTCGCCCGCAGGAAATTGCCGCCCAGCTGGACGAAGCCTTGCGCCGTCCCGGCGATGATCTGGCGACAGGCCTCGACGGTGTCCCAGCCATTTTCGGTCGGCGGCTCGAACTCGAACAGCTCCTTGAGCCGCTCGACGGGGGCGAGTTCGGTCTTCTCGGTGATGCCGACGGTGCGCTGGCCCTGCACATTGCTATGCCCGCGTACCGGGCCGGGCCCTGCGCCCTCGCGGCCGATATTGCCGCGCAGCAGGAGCAGATTGACGATCATGTGCAGCGCATCGATGCCATAGCGGTGCTGGGTAATGCCCATGCCGTATACCGCGATGACGCGTTCGGACTTCATATAGACGCGCGCCGACTGTTCGATCGCGTCGCGGGTCAGCCCCGAATCGCGGATGATGTCGCTCCAGGCGGCGTTGCGGCAGTAATTCGCGAAATCCTCGAACCGCGTGGTGTGCTGTTCGATGAAATGATGGTCGAGGATGCGCTTGCCACCGCTGGCGATGGCGCGGTCGTCCTCCTCGATCACCAGCTTGCAGATGCCGGTCAGCGCCGCGATGTCACCGCCCGCCTTCACCTGATGATATTGGCTGGAAATGTCGGTCGAGCTGCCGGTCAGCATCTGTACCGGATTTTGCGGCGAGGCGAAACGCTCCCAACCGCGCTCGCGAAGCGGGTTGAATGTCACGATCTCCACCCCGCGCTTGGCGCAGGCCTGGAGGTTGTGGAGCATACGCGGCGCGTTGGTCGCGACATTCTGCCCGAAGGAAAAGATCGCGTCGCACTTGTCGTAATCCTCCATCTGGATCGTCGCGACGGGCGATCCGATGGCGGACTTCAGGCCG
>CAJYHD010000337.1 GCA_913773715.1 uncultured Sphingobium sp. | reverse complement strand
CTTGGGATCGGCTGCGATGATCAGCATCGTGTCTGCGGCGGCGCGGAACAGCAGGTCATAGACCACCGCCTTGTTCCGCCAGGCGATGTCGGCGATCTGGGCAGGCACCGTGAACACAACGTGGAAGTAGCCGACCGGCAACAGATCGGCCTCACGCGCGGCCAACCAGGTCCGCGCGGCAGCGCCCTGGCACTTGGGACAATGCCGGTTGCGGCAGGAGTTGTAGGCGATCCGCCAGTGCCCGCAGTCGTCGCAGGCCTCGACGTGACCTCCCAGCGCAGCGGTGCGGCAATTCTCGATCGCCGTCATGGCCTTGAGCTGGCCGAGGCTCAGATGCCCGGCGTGGGCTGAGCGATACGCGGGCCCGGCGCTACGGAAGATATCGGCGACCTCGAGCGAGGCGCGCACCGGCTCAGCCTGGAGGAGCCACCTGCGCCTCGAGCAGTGTCGTCAAGTTGTCCAGTGGACTGATGACTGCGCGGACGGTTCGAGTGGCGACCGTGGTGTAGAAAGCGGTTGTCTCGAGGTTGGCGTGTCCAAGCAGTGCCTGGATGATCCGGATATCGACGCCGTCTTCAAGCAGATGTGTCGCGAAGCTGTGCCGCAGAGTGTGTGGGCCTACCCGCTTTTTGATACCCGCAGCCTCGGCAGCATCGACGACGATGCGATGGAGCTGCCTGGTACTAAGCGGCTTGAGATAGTGCATTCCCGGGAACAGCCAGCCATCGGCGTGCATGACGCCCTGCTTGCGGCCAACTGTCCACCACTCGCGTAAAAGATCAAGAAGGTCAGCAGGTAGGAGCGCATTGCGATAGCGCCCGCCTTTACCGCGCTCCACTCGCAGGAGCATGCGTTTGCTGTCGACATCGCGCACCTTCAGCATCGTCACTTCGGCGGCGCGCAAGCCAGCGCCATACGCAACGGACAGTGCAGCCTTGTGCTTCAGGCAGTTGGTCGCGCCGAGCAGGAGCACAACCTCGTCTCGGCTGAGGACAATGGGCAAGGAGCGCGGATTCTTGACCGTGTAGAGCTTGCGGGACAGATCCGGGCGATCAATGGTGTGCGTGAAAAAGAAACGCAGCGCAGAAACGATACTGTTCATGGTCGGGATACCAATGCCCGCCTCGCGCTGTTCGACCTGGAATTGCCGGAGATCTTCTACGGTTGCAGTATCGGGAGGGCGCCCAAGATATGTGACGAACCTCGCGACATGCCGCACGTAATCGAACTGGGTCTTCCGCGTGAACCGGCGCATGTTCATGTCTTCGATCATGCGCTGACGCAGGGAACTGGCTGGGGCATCGGACAGAACGGTGGTCATGGTACGACTCCTTGGTTGAAAGGAGCCGCGATCGTCTGCCTACTTCGCCCAGACCTCAACTTACGCTCAGGCCGCCGATCACTGGCCAGACCTCAAAACAAGCGCCACTCCCGCGCCAGCGGGTTCGTACAAGTCCCACGAGCTTCCGGCAGCTGCCGACCAATGCAGGTCGTTCAGAGGTGTGTATTTGTATGTCCGCTTACATGAAAAACTGTCGTTTGCAGTTGCTATCGTGACCGGGGTTGCCACCTCTGATATTGCAGACACTCCGATTGTCCTCCAAATGACCCAATAGCGGACATCGCGAGCTAGCATCGACGAACTTTAAGTCCTGCGCCGGCTCTACAGCGGCTCGGGGCAGGCGCGTTTAGCGACTGCACCACAGTCTGCCAAGAACACCGTGATATTCTTGGCGACAAAGACAGCATGGTTCGTCACTTCAGGAAGCCCCATCAACTCGCCGAAGGTACCGCGCGCCAGCGGGCCAGCGACGAAGGCTCGCGGGTTGGGGCCTTGGGTACCGATCAGGTGGCTGCTTTCGTCCACTGCGATCCCAAGGCCGGTGGGGTCCGGTACCAGCGAACCGGATGCGAGAAGTCCAGATAGGACGGGTAGCGAGGTCAAGATGCTGCCGTGACCAGGGCCTGTCGTCGCGATGACCGCATTGAAACTTTGCCTCCGAAGCGCACTTGACCGGTTTTGCCCAGCGCGGCCTTGCAGGGTCACGGCGAACCGGCCTGATTGCATCTCGGCTTGCGGGATGGACGCGGCCTCGACCATCAGGGTCCCCTCCGCGATGCGGCGATCTAAGACTGCGCCGATCTGTGGCGCGATGCGGAAGCGGTGGGTGTCCCAGAAGGGCCGCAGATGCCGGATCAGCCGGCGCCGTTCGACCAGCGGCAGGGCTTTCCAGATGTCCGGGCCTTGCACACGCAAGCGGTCAAACAGCCCTTGCCAGGGCCGACCCGCCCGCGCCGCCACGCGGACCCGGCGAAGGAGGTCGAGAGCTGTGCGCGGCGGCCGGGTGGCGAAGTCGCCAAAGGGCTCGACATGGGTGTCCGCATGGCTGTGCGATCGCTGGCCGCGGCGAGAGATCGCGGTGATCTGGCCGCGATGGCCCTGCGCATCGAGCGTCGCGATGGTATCGGCCATGGTCAGACCGGTGCCCACGACCAGAACGCTGTCTTCTCGCCCGATCGGCGCAAGCGCCCCGGCCGCCCAAGGATCGGCGATGAACTTGGGTTCCCCGCCGAACGCCCGGGCAAGGACGGAAGGCGGACTCGGCGGTGGGTGGCTGGTGGCGATGACGATGACGTCGGCGGCGAAACTTTCGCCGGAGTCGGTGACGAGCATCCAGCCGCTGTCTTCG
>CAJYHD010000336.1 GCA_913773715.1 uncultured Sphingobium sp. | reverse complement strand
CGGCGTCGCGTCATCGCGCCGCTGCGCTAGAAAGCTGCGCGTTCCTGATCGACTGGCTGAAATCACACGCGCCCTTCTGGAAGAAGGAGCATCGGGACGACGGGTCGCACGTTTGGGTCGCAGCCCGCGCCGAGGATGACGCCAAGGCGGCGCGCTGGAAGCTCTAGGGCGCTTTCGGCAGGCTACACGCGTGTTCGGCGGCGTCGCGCAGAATGCCGGACAGTAGCTTGAACTCCTTCTCACGCGGACTGTTGCGACGCCAGACCAGGGCGATGTCGCGCCATCCACGGTCCGATCGCAATGGTCGCGCGGTGATGTCGGTGTGATCGAGCAGCCCGCCTGCGATCGCCATTTCCGGGATCATCGTGACGCCAAGACCGTTGTCGACCATCTGAATCAGCGTGTGGAGCGACGTACCCATCATCGTCGCACTGGCGCGCAGGTCGGGCCGGTTGCAGGCGGCGAGCGCATGGTCTTTGAGGCAATGGCCATCTTCCAGCAGCAGCAGCTTGCTTTCGTCGATCATGTCTGGCCCGATCCATTCGGGTGGATCGCTCGGTTCGTCGCGAGGAAATGCAACATAGAGCCGGTCCTGAAACAGGATTTCGCTATCCAGTTCACCCATGGGGAAGGGCAGGGCGAGTAGCACGCAATCGACATTGCCATGCCGAAGCGACTCGATCGCAGCCTGTGAGGTTTCTTCGCGGAGATATAGTTTTAGTTCCGGCCGCTCGCTCCGCAATTTGGGCAGCAGGCGGGGAAGGAGGAAGGGGGCAATCGTGGGGATGACGCTCATCCGCAACTCGCCTGCCAAAGGCTTGCCGGATGCCTGTGCAATGGCAGCGAGTTCTTCCGCCTCGCGAAGCACCCTGTGCGCCTTCTCCACGATGCGATCACCCAGCGCCGTGAAGCGCACGACGCGACGAGTGCGCTCGACCAGCGTAATGCCGATCAGCGACTCCAGCTCGCGTATCCCCGCCGAGAGGGTCGATTGCGTGACGAAGCAGGCATCGGCTGCCTTGCCGAAATGCCCATGATCCTTCAGCGCAACCAGATATTGAAGCTGCTTCAGCGTAGGCAGGTAGCTCGACATTTATCGCATTCCTCGATCAGAATGCGGAATATAAACGAGTTACCCGATAAGGCCAAGATATTTGGCGATGCCGAACAGCGAGGTTAGCGTCAGGATGACGCCGACCGCGACGAATAGCTTTTGCGGCGCAACCCGACGCGCCAGCATCGCGCCGAACGGCGCTGCGACCACTCCGCCCAGCAGCAGGCCGACTGTGTAGGTCGTGAATGTCTCCCAACCCAGGTGAAACAGGAAGGTCAGGCTGATCGCGGTGGTCAAGATGAACTCGACTGTGTTGACCGTGCCGATCGTGTGGCGCGGGCTGGATCCTTGGATCAGTAGGTTGGACGTGACCACCGGTCCCCAGCCACCGCCACCGCTGGCATCCATGAAACCGCCGACTATGCCTAGCGGAGCGACCCATTTGGGATCGGCGGGCTTCGGCGGAAGGTGAAAGCCGCGCCATATGAGATATAGGCCGATTGCGGAAAGATAGACCTGCACGAACGGTTTGATGACGTCGCCGTTGATATTGGACAGGAGATAGGCTCCCATCACGCCGCCGACCACACCAGGGATGACAAGCCGGGCAAACAGCTTCCAATCGACATTCTTGTGGAGGATGTGGCTGATTGCCGACACTCCGGTGGTGAAGGTCTCGGCAGCATGGACGCTCGCCGATGCGCGACTGGGCGGGACGCCCGCCGCCAGCAACAGGGTACTCGATATGACGCCATAGGCCATGCCGAGAGCGCCATCGATCATCTGTGCGCCGAAACCAATGAGGATGAAGGGCAATATTTCGCCGAAATTGGCGACAAGGCTGTCGATCATCCACTACCCCTGACCAATTCTCTACTGCAATGATAGGATTATAATGCCTGCCCAAGCAAGTTTCCGTTTAACGCCGCCAAGCGCGATTAAGGCCCGCATCTGGAAAAAACGCTGTCACGGGGCTATGTTGGGACAAATGATCCAGGGCGTGCGATGAGGAGTGCGCGTCCGTTCAGGGACGACATGATGCTGAACAGTCTGCTTGCCTATCTCGATTCGGTGAAAGCGCGCGATCCTGCGCCGCGATCCCGTGCCGAGATATTGCTGTATCCGGGCGTCTGGTCGCTGGCCTTTCATCGCGTCGCGCATCGCCTTTATCGCGCCAACCTGTTCTTCCTAGCGCGCGCGGTCAATCATCTCGCGCGCTTCCTCACCGGGAACGACATCCATCCCGGCGCGCGCATTGGCCGACGCTTCTTCATCGATCACGGCTTTACCGTGATCGGCGAGACGGCGGAGATTGGCGACGATGTCACGCTTTATCAGAATGTCACGCTTGGTGGCACCGATCCGGCCAACGGCATCGCAGGCAAGCGCCACCCGACGCTCCGCGATGGCGTAATCGTCGGCTCGGGTGCGCAGGTGCTTGGGCCGGTCACGGTTGGCGCGCGCGCGAGGGTCGGCGCCAATGCCGTGGTGACGAAGGATGTGGCGGAGGGCGCGACCATGGTCGGCATTCCGGCCAAGCCGATGCTGGTGGA
>CAJYHD010000335.1 GCA_913773715.1 uncultured Sphingobium sp. | reverse complement strand
CCGGTCGGGCACAAGCTCACTATGGGCTATTACGGCTTCGAAGACACGCAATGGCAGACCTCCTACGCCCCGAACACAGGCTACCTCGGGCCGAACGGCTTCAGCACGCCCAACCACGTGTTGCAGCCGATCTGGCCGGCCATCCCGCCGAACTCCATGTACTACTCGAGCCGCATCAGCAACGAGAACTGGGTGATCGGCGACATGATTCGCTTCAACGACCAGTGGTCGGTGCTGGTGGGTGCCAACCGCAGCACCATCAAGAAGCTCGACCGCAACCGTTACGGCGCGCCGAACCAGCCGGACTACGACCGTTCGCGCACCTCGCCCAACGTCTCTCTGATATTCAAGCCGCAGCCGTGGCTGACCACCTACGCGACCTATATCGAGGGCCTGGAGCCCGGCGGCATCGCGCCGCTGACCGCATCCAACAGCCTGAGCGTGATGCCGCCGATGCAGAGCAAGCAGAACGAAGTCGGCGCGAAGGCGGAGCTCGGCAGCGTGCTGCTGAGCGGCGCGCTGTTCGACATCGAGAAGTCCTACGAGTACACCGACCTCAATAACACCTATCGCCAGGACGGCAAGCAGCGCCATCGCGGCGCCGAGGTTTCGGCTTCGGGCAAGCTGACAAAATCGTGGAGCATCGTAAGCGGCCTGACTTGGCTCACAGCCAAGGTCGAGGGCGGCGCGTACAACAACAACGCGCCGATGAACGTGCCGAAGCTGCTGGCCAAGCTCTATACCGAGTACGAGCTGTCCTTCGTGCCCGGCCTCAGCCTGACCGGCGGCATCTATCACGTCGGCAAGCAGTGGGCGACCGCGACCAACACCAGCCGCCTGCCCTCGTTCACCACCGTCGACCTCGGCCTGCGCTACGCGACCAAGGTCTCGGGCAAGCCGGTGTCGCTGCGCCTGACGGTAAACAACGTCGCCAACCGCGACTACTGGCTCAACAGCTACTACTTGGGCAATCCGCGCAGCGTGGCGTTGTCGGCGCAGATGTCGTTTTGATCCGGCTCGTTGCACCCGGCCTACCGCGTTGCATTTGCGAAGGCTCCACCGAAGGCGTCTGCAAGCTTGGCGCCCTTCGGGTGGACTTCAGCGGATGGTGCGGAGGTGAGTCATTGGCACCGCTTTTGCGCTTGAACGGAAGCCGGTCCAGCGCAGGCCTCGCGTGCCGGCGGGCGCACGCCGTTGCCGGACGCCGTGCTTTAACGCCTCGGATATCGTGCGGCGATACAATTAATGAGAATCGTTATTATTAAAAACTCTAGGGATCACCCCAGTGTCCTGCCGCCTCGCCGGCTCCTCATTCCTTGCCAAAGGTGACGAGCCCGAAGGCAAGACCGGCGACCGTGCTCCCAGGGCCATCGTCGATGTTTGCGAGAAGGCGGCCGGATGCGCGACCTCGTTCAGGAACTTGTTACTCACTATGCGGACTTGCGCCGACAGCTCACTCGCGACCTGAGGGATCCTCATTACGCGGCGGACATCGCGCAGTCGAGCTTCGAGCGGGTGTACGCACAGGCAACGAAGTCGCGCAGTGCCCCTTGCGACGACGCGAACGGCGGCATCGAATCGCCGCGCGGCCTGCTCTTTAGGGTGGCCCGCAACCTGTGCATCGACGAGGCCCGCCGGCGCAAGGTGGCACAAGAATGGGTAGGAACGCAGGCCGCGGTTGGCGCACATCTCGTGGCCCCTTCCAGCGAGTACCTGCTCGCGCAGCAACGCGTGCTCGCGCGCGTGGTCGAGACACTGGAGAATCTCCCGCCGCGGCGACGCGAGGTTTTTCTGCTGTTCCGAGCCTACGGCCACACCCGCGCCGAGATCGCCGAGCGTCTGAAGATCACCGAGATGGCGGTGGCCAAGCACCTGCTGCGCGCCACAATCGATTGCTCGCGGGTGTTCGCCGAACTGCGCGCAGAACTGATCGAGCCGCAGCATGTGCACAACCACGCAGGCTTCGACACTGCGCTCGCCGAAGACTTCTCGTGAGCGACGGCATGGCAGTGGGCGCTCCGCGTGAACGACTGATCGAGCGTGCGCTCGCGCTGATCGTCGAAGGCGAGGTAGCGCCCGGCGAGGCTGCACAGCGCGCCCGCGCGGCCATGAACCAATGGCGCAGCAAGTCGCCGGAGCACGCGGCGGCCTTGCTGGAGGCGCGCCATCGCTGGGATGCGCTTAGCGGCATGGCCGATGGCCTGCGCGCGCACTTCGACGAACCCGAAGCCGCCATGTCGGCGCATGCCGACCCTTCGTCCCGGCGTGGGCCGCAACGCCGCAAGCTGTTGCTGTCCATCGCCGGGCTGTTGGGGGGCGGCCTCATCGCCGGCCGCGGCGCACAGTGGTTCTGGCAGCAGCCTGTCTTTCAGGCGGCATACGCAACGCGCACGTCGCAGATGCTGAAGGTGACGCTGCCGGATGGCACCAGCGAGACCGGGGAGGCAGGCGCCGTGGGCAGTCTGCTCGATCTCGCGCCGCAAAGCGAGATCGAGGTCACGCTGTATCGGCAGCGCCGCATCGCGCGGCTTGCGCGCGGTGAGGTGCGCTTCGAGGTGGCACACGACAGCCGCAGGCCGTTCCTGGTCCACACCCGCGAGGCCATCATCGAGGTGGTCGGCACCATCTTCACGGTGCGCGACAGGGGCGGCCCCGTGACCGTAGGCGTCGAGCGCGGGCACGTGCGCGTGCAGTTGCGCCGGCCTCATGCGGAGCACCAAGCCGATGCCCTAGCGGAACCCATCGATCTGATGCGCGGCGATTTGCTGGAAATCCGCGATGGCCAGGCCGATACGGTGCGGCAGGCCGACACCGCTGCGCTCTCCGCTTGGCGCAACGGCTGGCTGGTATTCGAGAACACGCCACTCGCTGATGCACTGGCAGCCGTCAACAGCTACCGGGCGCAGCCCATCGTCGCAATGGGACAGCGCACCAGCGCCATGCGGCTGTCGGGACGCTTTCGCACCAACGACTCCACGGGACTGATTGCTGCGCTGCCGTCGATCCTGCCCCTGTCCGCGATCCACCGTGCGGACGGCAGCGTGGAGCTTCAGCCACGCTGAAGGCCGGCGAGCGCCGCGATCGCTCGGCAGGACGCCAAAGTTCCTGTCTCTATTTGTCGCCTTCAAACGTCTTGCATATGAACGCCACGGCTACGCAAACCCGCCGATGACCGCGTTCGACAGTCAATACGTCGCCTTTTTCAGACTTGGAGTTTCGACCCATGCGTTTTTCGCCTCGCAACCGCCTCCTGAGCGCCGCGCTCTCCACCGCATTCGGAACGGTCTTTGTCAGCTGGAGCGGGGTTGCCCAAGCGCAGCCCGCCACGCAGGCCTCGGCGGTGTTCAATATCGACGTGCCGGCGCAATCGCTGGCCTCCGCGCTCAATGAGCTTTCCCGTCAGACCGGCATGCAGGTCTTCGCAGCGGGCGATGTGGTGGCCGGCGTGCGCGCTCCGGCACTGTCCGGGCACTTCACGCTGCAGCAGGCGCTAGACCGGCTGCTGGCTGGCAGCGGCTTGGTCGCCGCGCGCAGCGGCGCCTCGCAGGTGACGGTGCAGCGCCGACCGGCTGTCTCGTCGGACCGCGCCACGCTGCCGCAGGTGAACGTGACGGCCCAGGGTTCGGCCGATGGGACGACCGAGGGCAGCGGCTCGTACACCACGCGGGTCACCGGCGCGGGCACCCGCATGGACCTGTCCCTGCGTGAGACGCCGCAGTCGGTCAGCGTGATCACGCGTCAACAGATCGAGGACCAGAACCTGGTCTCCCTCAACGACGTGCTGCGTCAGACGCCAGGCATCGTCGCGGACAGACTCGATGAACGTGTGGACTTCTCGTCGCGCGGATTCGCACTCAATACCATGATTGATGGCGTTCCCACTTTCTCGTTCAAGAGTCCTTCCGCCGAAGCAGGTATGGTCAACACTGCCATC
>CAJYHD010000334.1 GCA_913773715.1 uncultured Sphingobium sp. | reverse complement strand
ATACGATCACGCTATCTGGCCTGCTCGTGCCGGAAATCGCGGGCAGCTACGGCGCTCTCGATAGTCTTGTCGAGATGGCGGACACCGGCGGCAACTGGCCGCTGATGGACGGCGCGGGCCGCGTTCTTGGCCATTTCCGTATCGATCAGCTTGACACGCGCCACCGGACCGTCCTAGCGGGCGGCATCCCCCGCGCCGTGGATTTCCAGCTGCGCCTGGCTCGGGTCGACTGATGGCGGACGCGAACATCGCCGGCATCCGCCTCACGCTTGATGGCGTCGACTTGGCCGACAAGGTCAATCCCCGCTTCTTGGAATTGACGCTAACCGAAAAGCGCAACGGCGAGGCCGACGAGCTATCCGTGACGCTGCAAAACACGGACGGCAAGCTGGAGATCCCGGAGCCGGGCAAGGTGCTTACGCTCGCGCTGGGCTGGCTCTCCGGGCCCGACGTGCCGGTCGGACTGGTCGAGAAAGGTCGGTTCACGGTGGATGAAGTGGAGGCCAGTGGCCCGCCCGATCAGATTCAGATTACGGCCCGCTCGGCCGATCTCAATGGGGACTATCGCAAGCGCCGGACACAGGTGTGGAAGGATACCACGCTGGGCGCGATCCTGCAGGCGATCGCCGGCCGCCACGGCATTACTGCCCAAGTCCACCCCGATCTGTCAGGTAAGCCGATCGCCAGCCTCGATCAGCACGGCAAGAGCGACATGCTGTTCGTGAAGGACCTGGGGTGCCGCTATGACGCGCTGGCGACGTGGAAGGACCGCAAGCTGATCTTCATGCCGATCGGCGCGCCCACCACTGCCAGCGGCAAGCCTCTGGACACTCTGACGCTTACAAAGCGGGATGGCTGGTCCTGGCGCTTCACCCACACGCAGCGCGATGAGTACGACGGCGCGGAGGCCACTTGGCACGATCAGGACACCGGCAAGCGCCAAAAACACTCCACCGGCGGCAAGAAAACAAAGCATCTTCAGCGAACCTACGCTAGGGAGGCCGATGCCCGACAGGCGGCCGAGGCCGAGACGACGAAGCGCAAGCGAGGTGCCTACCAGTTCGAATATGATCTCGCGATCGCGGACACGCGCCTGCAGCCCAACATGCGCGTGTCCCTCTCAGGCTGGACCCCGAAAATCGATGCCGTAAGCTGGCTCGTGAAATCTCTTGAGACCACGATGCGAAATAACGGACTTCTGCAACGTCTAACCTTGGAAAGCGCCTAAATATGCAACGGTTCAAAGGGCGACTAGCGATTTGGCTCGTCGTGATTGCGCTTAAGTTGAATCCAGAGCTGGCTAACTGGATGGTCGGTTGTGTATTGCATTCAACCGCTGCAACTCCTCTTCTGAGCCCCACAGGAATTTCTGAACGATCAGAGAGCCAATAAGGCCCGGCGCAGAATTAGCCCCCATGACAGCCACGCTTTCTGGCCCAAATTGTGCACGAACCGACTGCAATATTCCCTCGATGACTGTGGCCTCGTCTGGTTGTTCAAGAAGCTTAAGAAGTTGCAAACCGGCATTAGTAAATCGGATTATCGGAATTTCAAGCTGAGGCATGCTTACTTGAGGAACGACAATCATCCCGCTGAACCAGTGCCCCCAAATAAAGTATCTGCCTTTATTTGGATTGACAGGACGGTTCACTTGGTCGGTTCTGTCCGCCACTAAACCAAGGGTCTCAAGCTCAGTCACCAACGCAAGCTCTGGGCCGCTAGAATAGCGTCCTGAAGGCGACCACACAGCATTCTCTGCGAATCGACCGGCCGCAAACCTCGCGAAGTCCTGAGCAGCGACCGAGTCGAGTTCAGATAAAACTCGCATCGTCCGAAATGAAAATGAACCAGGGGCACGAAACTCGCCTGCCAACATACGAGCCCATGTACGCTG
Organism: uncultured Sphingobium sp.; assembly: GCA_913773715.1. Next base: position 2,740 of record CAJYHD010000334.1, on the reverse strand, counting down.
CATATCGACGTCCGAAATATCAGTCGCGAAAGAGCTAAAGCGTCGCCGCCAATCCTCAGCAATGTCGTCTGCCGGCTCGCTATCGCTCTCCATGTTCGCCTGCTGAACCTCTTCCGCCGCCTGACGGGTGATTGCTTCGAGGTTGGCCTGACCTATTAGCTCTTTATCAAGGTGCCGAGCCATCCATCGCTCAACCATCGCGGGATCCTGAGCGGCATGCCGGGCAGCTGCGGCAGCTAACGCATCGCTCACTATCGTCCGACCCCGATACCCATCCAGCTCATCGCCTGCTTTCCGCAGCGCTTCCTGCCCGAATGTTGCACCGACCATTTTAACGGCAAGCTTGGCAAACCTAAGTTTCCACCCACTGCTTACCTCTCCGAGTGCGTTTTGCACCTCCACTGGCAAGGTCTCGATGTCGCTTGGCGTGCTCATGCTTCGACCCTCCTGCATCGCTGTTTGCGGCTTCCCACGTCGCCTTTAATCCTCCGGTCAAACCTCGTCCGGATAGAAGTCTGGTTCCTGCGCCTTCCCTTTCGTCGGCCGCGCAGGCTCATCGTCATGATCTTTCAGCATCGCGGGCGTCAGCTCTGGCATCTGGCCGTCAAACGCCACGCGGATCCATGCACCAAATGATGTTGGCCGCTGAAAAACGCCGGCGATCTCGTTGTCCTCCTGCATCCACGCGTGAACGCGCGGCGCTCGCTCGGCGGAGAGATATCCGATCTTCACCTCGCGCATCGTGTAAACGGCGATAGCGTAGCGATCGTGGGGGTTTTCTGGCTCGGGTACCAAGACCACTTGCTCCCCCGGTTCGGTGCGCATGATCTCTTCAAGGCGATCTGACCCATCCGCATTTTTGTGCGCCGCGCCGACCACCGCCAGGGACATATTCGGTGGGATCGCCATTACATGCGCCGCCCTATCCAGATCACGCGGCCGATCACGTGCAGTTCCTCTTCCAGCGCTTCCTGCGGCCACACGGCATGATTGTCGCTGTTGAGCTGATACCGCCCGTTCGGCAGGCGCGTCACTCGCTTGATCGATACCAGATCACCGAACCCCAGCGCCCAGATTTTGTCTTGTTTGTCGATGATCCGCTCGCCGCGGTTCACGATCACATCGTCGCCGTCCAGAATCGTCGGGATCATGGAATCCCCGTCGCCTTTCGTCAGAAAGACTTCGGTGGGACGCCCCCTGCTGATGTGGTTCAGCCAATCGGTACGGAACGGCACCATGGTTTCGCGGACAGGACCATCCACGAAGGTGCCGCCGCCGAGCGCGAAGTGAAGGTCGATCTGGGGAATAAGGGTTTGGCCAAGCTGCTCAGCGATCATGGCCGGGGTTACCGCAGGCAGCGCCCCGGCAGCAGGATCATCCGTTTCACCTTGCAAATACCCAGGTGTGGTCTGCAGCTCGATTGCGATCTTGTGGAGGTAGCTGGAGCTACCAGTTCCACGCTTGATGAGATTGCTAATTGCCGGCTGTGTGACGCCTACGCGGCGCGCCAGCTCGCTCTGGGTTATCCCTACGGCGTCAAGCCGTCCAAGGATGCGCTGGCCTAAGTCGCTCACCTCTTCCCCCTATAACCATAGGAATAGGCGTCCACCATAATTTGGTGATTGCACATCTATAACAACGGTGATACCCGTTCGTTATGGACACCACTCCAACTCAGTTCGAAGCACTGCTCCAAGCGATTGATTTAGCGGGATCGCAGTCGGAGATCGCCCGCATTTGCGGCATCACGCAGCCCGCAGTCTGGAAGTGGCTGCAAAGCACCAAGCGTGTGCCAGCAGAGTACGTCTTGCGTATCGAAGCCGCGACCGGCGTGTCTCGCTATCATCTTCGTCCCGATATCTACCCTGTCGAGCCCGAGGCATCCTCCCGCTGGTCCGGCGTCGATCAATGCGCCGGTGGCCGCATCAATGGCGTAGACAGCCGCGCTCGCCGGGTCGCTGACAATCGCCAGCGCGGAATGACGGGAGCGCGGGCATGACCAAGCTGCGCGATCCCATCACCTACGAAGCCACCCTTCTTGAAGTCGCTCGCCTGATCGGGTGGGACAACGTGGGCGCGATCTGCGGCGGCGTCAGCAGCCGCCACGCCCGCCGCTGGTCCGATCACGATTGCCAGACCCAGATCCGCGCGATCGACTGCGAGCGCCTGGACCGCGCCTATGTCGACGCGGGCGGCGATCACTTTCCTTTTCATCGCCTCATGGGTGTTCGCAACGGCGTTGACGCTGCCGTTCCCCATGTCGACGCTTGCGTTGTGCAGGCCGCGAAAACCACCGCACGTGAAGGTGGCGAAGCCGTAGCGGCCCTCTTGGAAGTGTCCGCCAACCCCACGCCGCAGACCATTCGGGAAGCGCGCAGGGAAGCACATGAGCTGATCGATGCCGCGACCGATGCACTGGCCAGCCTCGCGAAAATCGAAGCCGGCGACAACCGAGAGGAGGCGCGACTAACATGAGCGGCGAGGGGGTACTACGCGGGGGGCCGCTGATTCTTGCACCGTTGCAGTTCCGGCTGCGGTCAGGTGGCGCTTTGTCGAAGGACAGCGCGCTGATCACCTGCCCGAAGTGCGAAGCGCCCGCCTTCATCCGGCGCAGCGTTCGCGTCACGCCCACGGTCAAGCATCTTCACGCCCACTGCACCAACACTGGCTGCGGACACACCTTCATGTCCGAGATCGTGTTCGTGCACAGCTTCAATCCCGGTCGATCAGACCGGGATTG
>CAJYHD010000333.1 GCA_913773715.1 uncultured Sphingobium sp. | reverse complement strand
AGTTCCAGACGCAGGTCGCACGGCTGCTCGGCTGCGATGTCGCCAACGCCTCGATGTATGACGGTTCGACCGCGTGCTGGGAAGCGATCGGGATGGCGCGCCGCATCACCAAGCGCGGCAAGGCTTTGCTGTCGTCCGGCCTTCATCCGCACTATGTGTCGGTCGCGCAGACGATGGCGAAGTTTACCGGTGACGCGCTGGTGCATGAAGCCCCGACGCTGGACGCTGCGACCGATATTGACGCATTGATAGCCGCGATCGACAAGGATACGAGCTGTGTCGTCGTCCAATATCCCGACATTTTGGGCCGCATCGCAGACCTCGCGCCACTTGCCGAAGCCGCGCATGAAGCGGGCGCGCTGCTGGTCGCGGTCGTCACCGAGCCGGTTGCATTGGGCGCGATCAAGGCGCCCGGTCATATGGGCGCAGACATCGTCGTGGGTGAAGGCCAGTCGATCGGCGTCGGACTTCAGTTCGGCGGTCCCTATCTGGGCCTGTTCGCGTGCAAGCAGAAATATGTCCGTCAGATGCCGGGTCGCCTCTGCGGAGAAACGGTCGATGCAGCAGGCAAGCGCGGATTCGTCCTGACGCTCTCCACGCGCGAACAGCATATCCGCCGGGAAAAGGCGACGTCGAACATCTGCACCAACTCGGGGCTGTGCGCTCTTGCGTTCAGCGTCCACATGACGCTGCTGGGTGAGAAAGGATTGCGGCAGCTTGCCGCCCTCAACCACGCGATGGCTGTACGTGCGGCCGATCGGCTGGCGCAGGTGCCGGGCGTAGCATTGCTCAACGACAGCTTCTTCAACGAGTTCACGCTGATCCTGCCTAAGGATGCACGCGACACCGTGCGGAGCCTCGCGGACAATGGCTTGCTAGGTGGCGTATCGCTGGGCCGTCTTTTCCCCGCCGCGCCGGACATCGCGAACGGACTGGTAGTTGCTGTCACGGAGACGGTGACGGAGGAGGATATCGAAACCCTCGCCAAGGCGCTTGAGGAGGAACTGGCATGACTATGCTGAAGGAAGGCCGTCCGACCGCACCCACTCCCGTCAAGGAAGCCCATATGGCCCCCGGGACCGCCACCGGCAACCGCGCGCTGATGCTGGAAGAAAAACTGATCTTCGAGATTGGATCGACCGACATGACTGGCGTCGATTTCAACGATCTGCCAGAGGCCACGAGTCGTCTCGGTGACTTGGCCCGGACCGAGAGCATCGGTCTGCCTGGCTTGTCCGAACAGGAGACGGTCCGCCATTACACGCGCCTCAGCCGCCAGAACTACGCCATCGACCTTGGCCTGTTCCCGCTCGGCTCCTGCACAATGAAGCATAATCCGCGCCTTAATGAAAAGATGGCGCGGCTTCCTGGTTTTGCCGACATCCATCCCCTTCAGCCCCAGTCCACGGTGCAGGGCGCGCTCGGAGTCATCAACGAACTCGCCGTTTGGCTCATCACGCTGACCGGCATGCACGGCGTCGCGATGACGCCAAAGGCTGGCGCCCATGGCGAACTGTGCGGTCTGCTCTGCATCCGTGCGGCGCTGGAAGCGCGGGGAGATGCCCGTCAGGTCGTATTAGTCCCAGAAAGCGCCCACGGCACCAACCCTGCCACCGCCGCCTTCTGCGGATACAAGGTGGAGGATATTCCCGCTACGCCGGATGGCCGTGTCGATGTCGAAGCGCTGAAAGCCCGGCTTGGCCCGGACGTCGCGGCAGTGATGATAACCAACCCCAATACGTGCGGCCTGTTCGAGCGGGACATGAAGACGATCTCCGACGCGGTTCACGCCGCCGGTGCCTTCGTCTATTGCGATGGTGCAAACTTCAACGCGATCGTCGGTCGGGTCCGGCCCGGCGACCTCGGCGTCGACGCGATGCACATCAACCTGCACAAGACTTTCTCCACGCCCCATGGCGGCGGCGGTCCCGGCTCCGGTCCGGTCGTTCTGTCCGAAGCGCTCTCACCGTTTGGCCCGCTGCCCTACACCGCACGCATGGCGGATGGCACGATCCACCTCATCGAGGAGGACAATGTTGGCGAGGAAATGCCGCAAAGCTTCGGTCGGATGAGCGCTTTCCATGGCCAGATGGGTATGTTCACACGCGCGCTGACCTATATTCTTTCCCATGGCGCAGACGGTTTGCGGCAGGTGGCGGAGGATGCCGTCCTCAACGCCAACTATATCCTGCGCAGCCTAGACAACGTCCTCGATGCGCCTTTCGGCGGCAGCGGCCCGTGCATGCATGAGGCGTTGTTCAGCGACAAGGGGTTTGCGGAGGGCTTCACCACCCTGGACGTCGCCAAGGGGCTGATTGACGAAGGCTTCCACCCGATGACCATGTATTTTCCGCTGGTCGTTCATGGTGCGATGCTGGTTGAGCCAACGGAAACGGAAAGCAAGGCTGCGCTCGACCAGTTTATCGTGGCGCTCCGCAGCTTGGCTGATCGAGCCAAAGCGGGTGACGAGGCGCTGAAGGGCGCGCCTTATCATGCCCCGCGTCGTCGCCTGGATGAGACGCTTGCAGCGCGCAAGCCAGTCCTGGCTTGGTCGGAACCGGATATGGCGCAAGCCGCCGAGTGAACTGGCTGGGCTGGAGCCGGTCGTGCGGCCCCAGCCCTTCATCCTCAACGGTGGCTCTTGGCCGCCTTCTTGGCATAGTGGTGATGCATCGCCGCGCATCCTGCGGCGGCGCCCATCACGGCGTGACCTTTGCCGACCATGTGCCCCGCGACGGCTCCGCCAGCGGCACCACGGATGCAGCCCTTGGCAAATGCCGGGGATGCGCTCGCGACGGCAAGGGGAAGGGCGATCAAAGCAATATATTTCATTTCTCGGTCCTCTCTCTTTGGTGCGGGATCAACCTGTGGTTGCCAGCCGCTGTTCCATGAACTTTCCGTAACGATCTCTGCGCTGCTGCTAACTGATCGGCCACCATATGCTTGTCGCCATCGCCACATCCCGGTAGGGCCATGCCCATGGCTGACACCCTGATCGACCTGGTCCGAAAGGAACTGCTCCAGCCTGCCGACCCGCAGGCGACGGCTATGGCTGCCGCGTTGGCTGCCCGCTACTCTGCCGCATCTCGCGCCGTGCTGTTCTACGGCTCCTGCCTGCGAGAGAAGAATCTCGATGGTCTGATGCTCGACTTCTACCTCGTCGTCTCGGATTATGAGGCGGCCTACGGCAAAGGCTGGCTTGCAAGCGCCAATCGCCGCTTGCCGCCTAATGTTTTCCCGTTCGAACATGATGGCCTGATCGCGAAATATGCCGTCCTGTCGGAAGGCGACTTCGCGCGGTTGAACAGCCCGGCTGCGGACAATGTGTCGGTCTGGGCGCGCTTTGCGCAGCCTTCACGTTTGCTGTGGGTCAGCGACCAGAACGCCGCCGACCGGACGATCGCCTCTGTGGCGCAGGCTGCGCCGACTTTGCTGTCGCTCGCGTTACCGATGGAAGAAGGGCGGGGCGATATTCTTTCGCTCTGGCGTACCGGATTTGCACTCACCTACGGCGCGGAACTTCGTGCTGAGCGCAAGGGACGTTCGCTGTCGATCGTGGATGCTGATCCCGATCGCTATCGACTTTTCAAAGAGGCAGCTCGGACGGTGGGCTTGCCGCCATCGCCGAGCGACGCGCCTGCGCGTTGGAAAGCTCTGCAACGGCGGGGCAAACGGCTCTCGGTGCTGCGTCTCGCCAAGGCGAGCTTCACCTATTCGGGCGGGATCGATTATCTGGCGTGGAAGATCAATCGCCATGCTGGCACTGCGATCGCGATCAAGCCCTGGCAGCGCCGCTGGCCCTTGCTGGGCGCGATCACTCTGCTGCCGCGGCTGTTGCGATCCGGTGCGATCCGCTGAGCGCTTGATGCAGCGCCGCCGATAGCGCCATCAGCGTGTAGGGCTTGCGCAGAACCATGCGCCCGCCAAAGTCCGCGCTTTCCGTCGCTTCGCCGGTATAGCCTGTGACGAACAGTACGGGCAGATGTGCGAACTGCGGCGGCAGTGCTTTGATCATCTCCGGTCCGGTCATGTCGGGCATCAGCACGTCGCTGATGATGAGGGCTATGTCGGCATTATGCGCCAGCAGCCGTGCAGCCTTGGAGGGATGATCGCAGGCGATCGGCAGATGGCCCAACTCGGAAAGCGCCGCTATCGTCTGATTGAGAACGCGCGGATCATCCTCGACCACCAGGATGCGCGTGGGCGGGTGCTGTACGGCACTCTGATCTGCGGCCGAGTCCGCGGCGTTCGCCTCGACCGCACCAATCTGGCGGGGCAGATAGAGATGGACGCTGGTGCCGCGTCCCTCTCGACTGTCGATGCGAATCTCGCCCTGGCATTGTCGCACGAAGCCGAAAATCTGGCTGAGGCCAAGGCCCGTCCCCTTGCCAACGGGCTTCGTGGTGAAGAAAGGTTCGAAGACGCGCGCCAGAACGGCCTCGCTCATCCCACAGCCGGTATCGCTGACCGTCAGCACGACATAGTCGCCCGCAGCGCAGTCGCCGATTTCTCCCGCTTTCAAGAGCTGCTGTCCGGTCGAAAGCGTCAGCCGCCCCTTGCCATCCATCGCATCGCGCGCATTGACGCACAGGTTGAGGATCGCATTTTCCATCTGATGCTGATCGACGAAGATGTGCCAGCCCTGCGCCTTGTTGGCGATGCTGACCTTGATCTGATCGCCGATCGTCCGATCGATGAGGTCTGCCATGCCGGACAGAAGTGTATCAGGATCGACCACGCTCGGTAGCAGCGGTTCGGCGCGTGAGAAAGCAAGCAGGCGGCGGGTGAGAGCCGAGGCGCGGGTCGCACCCTCCATCGCATTGTCGAGATGACGAGACGCTTCCTGCGGGCGAAGCCGGATGTTGCGTTTGGCGAGTTCCAGCCCGCCGACCACGACCGCCAGCATATTGTTGAAGTCATGCGCGATACCGCCGGTCAGCCGCCCGACCGCTTCCATCTTCTGCATCTGGCGCAGATTTTCTTCGGCTACCGCGCGATCTGCCGTTTCCTGCTTCAGCCTTTCATAAGCATCCGACAGTTCCGCCGTCCGCGCCTTGACCGCAGCCTCCATCCGGTCGGCGCGCTCGGCTTCCTCATCCGCCTGCCGCCGCGCATTGCGCCTCTCGGTCACCGCGACATTGGCGAACCAGGCGACGAATAGGGCGCAGACGAGCAGGACGAGGCCGAGCATCCGCGAGGTTTTGCCGACGAACTCGGTCCGATCCCCCGCCAGCGACACGGCCTTGCTCCGTTCGCGCAGGCGCGCGTCCTCGGCGCGGATCACGATATCGAGCAACGCAGTGATGCGTCTCAGATCCTTCGATTTGCCAGCCTGATGAAAGCGACCCAGTGCCGCCATCTTCTGATCGTAGGTGGTGCGAAGGCCGATTTCGCTCAGTGTCTTGCCGCGCTGAGCAAAGGCATATTGTAGGGCCTCTACATTGCCGCGCTGCCAGTCGGAACGGCGCGTCTCATAATAGAGGGCTTTCAACTGACTAGCCGCTCCGCGCCATTGATCCTGAAAAAGACGGCCGGTATCGGGATCGAGACTGATGACGTAGCGGGCCAGCGTCACTTCGGCGCGGGCGGACTTGGCTTCGAACGCGCGGGCAAGTGCGATAATTTCGAAGCTGCGGCGCTGTTCGGCAAGAGCGCGCTCATGATCGCGCGCAGCATTGCTGGCGCTGTAGAGCAAGGCTCCGAGCGATCCGATCAGCAGCGCGACGATGACGAGGGGCATGAATCGCCGAACGGCGGCACGCCATCCCGTCTCGTTCGCTTCCATGAAAGCGCCGTTAGTCATGGAACTCCGCCATAGCGCTCTAAAGCGACGGCGGAAAGCGCCCGTTTTGGACTAAATGCATGTCCCGGAATAGGACCGGACAGACAAGACTGATTTAAGCTAGCCCGCCGGTCGCATGCCCTGCTGCCTCGAACATGCCGATAATCTGCTCGACCTGCTCATCACTATGCTCCGCGCAGAGCGAGCAGCGTAGCAGGAACGTGCCCGCCGGGGTCGCGGGCGGGCGCGCCATGTTCACATAGAGGCCAAGTTCCAGCAACGCCTGCCACATGGCGACTGCTTGGGTCTGGTCGTTGAGGATGACGGCGATGATGGCCGACTGTGGCGTTTCTGTGCCAAGTTTGAAGCCAAGCTCCCTCAGCCCCTGATGCAAACGCTTGCTGTTCTTCCACAGATGCGCGCGCTTCTCGCCCGCATGCATGAGCTTGCGGATGCTGGTAGCGGCCGTCGCGACGACGCTCGGCGGCAGCGAGGCGGTGAAGACATAGGGACGGCAGACGAGGCGAAGAACCTCGAACTTCGGATGGTTCGAAACGCAGAAGCCGCCCACGGTCCCGACCGACTTGGAGAAGGTGCCGACGACGAAATCGACATCCTTCTCGACGCCTTGTTCTTCGTAGACGCCGCGTCCGTTGTCGCCGAAAAAGCCCATGCCATGGGCTTCGTCCACCAGGACCATGCAATTGTCATGCTTGCGCACCGCCGCGACCATATCGGGCAGCGGCGCGACGTCGCCCAGCATCGAATAGACGCCTTCCAGCACGACCAGCTTCAGCGCGTCGGCGGGCAGGCGGCCGAGCCGCTTGTCGAGATCGTCAACGCTGTTGTGTCGAAAACGAACGATTTCTGCGTCGCCCAGGAAGCAGCCGTCATAGATGGACGCATGGCTGTCGGCGTCGAGGATGACATAGTCGCCCTTGCCCGCCAGCGTCGAGATGATGCCGAGATTGGCCTGATAGCCCGTCGAAAACACCATCGCCGACGAGGTGCCGTAGAAGTCCTTGAGTGCGTCCTCGACTTCCCTGTGGCCTTGGTAGGTGCCGTTCAGCACGCGGCTGCCGGTGGTCCCCGCGCCGAAATCATCGAGCGCCGTCTTGCCCGCCGCGACGACTTCGGGGTCGAAGGTCATGCCCATATAATTATAGGTGCCGAGCAGGATCGTTTCCTTGCCCTTGATGATCGCGCGAGTGGGCGAGAGTACCTCGTCCATCACGATCGCGAAGGGATCACGCACGCCGGTCGCCAGCAAAGCCTCGCGCTCCGCGATCAGCGGGTCGAACTTCGAAAAGAGGTCACGCGCGTTGCTAGTTTCGGCGGGCGTGCGAGCGTCGTTCGCGGTGGCGGCAGCGTCAGTCATGGTTCCATCCATTTTGGGCAGGGCAGCCCGTCGGTTCGACCGGATTGGGAACCGAAGGGCAGGATCGTCAGGCGCTCTTCAGCTTCGCGACGGCGTCCACAAGCTGCCCGACCGTTTCGATCTCGGCCTGCATGTTCATGGTGATGATGATGTCGAATTCGTCTTCGATCGCCGCGACGAAATCCATGACGGTCAGGCTGTCCCACTCGAGATCGCTGGCAAAGCTGGTGGCCTCGGTCAGTTCGACGCCCTTCTTATTGAAGGGGGCAATCTGCGCCGCGACGCTATCGAAGATTTCGGTGCGGTCGGTCATCTCTGTATCAATCTTTCCGTCAAGTCACGGCACATGCCGCCTCGTCCCGCCCTTTGGCAAGGGAATAAGGCGTCAATCGGGCAGCATCCGTCCCGAATGCGATGCGGTTCGCCTGCCTTAGCGGAAGTTATCGGCGTAGGCTTGGATCTTCAGCGTCTTGGGCGGGGTAGGGATCAGCGTGAAGGCGATGCCATATTTGTCGGCATAGGCGACCGCGGCGTCCTGCGTCGGGAAGGTCAGCTTGATCTGCGACCGGGTGTCGCCCGAACCGGCCCAGCCGGTCAGCGGATCGGGACGCTTCGCCTCGGCCTGCGCGAATTCCAGCACCCACTTGTCGGTCCGTGCTTTGCCGGACTGCATGGCGTTCTTCTGGATTTGATAGATGCGCGCGCTCATCGCGATGAAACTCCGTGTAATCGTCTGTGTCCGTTGCACCAGCCATCGCCGCCAAGTCAAGGCTTGTCACGGCTATCGGCACGTTTGGTGCGCAATGTCGCGCTCGCCGCCGCTGGATCGTCGGGCCACGGATGTCGCGGGTAGCGCCCGCGCATCTCCTTGGCCACTGCGGTCCAACTGCCCGCCCAGAAGCCGGGCAGATCGCGGGTCGTCTGGATTGGGCGACCAGCAGGTGAGGTGAGCGAAAGTACGAGCGGAATATGTGCGGAGCCGATGGTCGGATGATCGGCCAGACCGAAAAGTGCCTGCACCCTCAACTCGACGCGTGGCCCGCCCTCTGCCGCATAATCGATGGCATGATTGCTTCCCGCAGGAGAGCGAAAGTCTGGCGGCGCAAGCCGTTCGACCTGTTGCTTGCCGCCCCAGCCGATCAGGCCATCGAGAACGCCCGACAGTTGCGACCGGTCGACGTCGGACAACCTTCTCTTCCCGGCTAGAAGGGGCGGCAACCATTGGTCCAGCGTCTCCATCAAGGCCTTTTCTGACAGCGCCTCCACGCCTGCGAAAGCGGCCCGCATGCGCAGTGATTGCGCCGCGTCTGACCAAGGTAAGATGCCAAGCCCGTGCTGACGAACGCCCGATAGCAAAGCAGCCACAACGGCCTGCGCGTCCGGGCGATCGTCCGATCCGCTCGATAGCCGCACTGCGCCCAAGCGACGTTCACGCAACGCCTCTATGCCGCCAGTGGACGGACGAAACCTCACCGTTCGATGCTCCGCGATCCGGTCGCCGAACAGGGCGATCACATCGTCTTCACTGATCGGCGCGGCGGAAAGGATGCGCGCGCCCGCAGCGCTCCCCTGCACTTCGCCGACCGCCAGCCATTCTTCGCGCGCGAGCGGTGAAAGCGGATCGAGGCGGAAGCCGCGCCCGCTCACGCTTGCCCAGTCCGCGCCGTCCGCCGATCGCCGCCTGGACACGCGGTCGGGAAAGGCAAGGGCGAGGCAGAGGCCGACATGATGCTCCCTGCGAGCGATAGCGTGTGCTCCATCCGGGACCATTTTGGCCCAGCGCTTTGCCAGCACGCGCGCTGCTTCCGCTCGCTTGCCGCCCTCGCGTCGCCAGCGCTGTAGCCGTAAGGTGAGGTCGGTGTCTTGACCACCGACGCCTCGCTCACCCAATAGAACGGCCACTTCGGCGGCCGTCTGCGTCATGCCGAGCGCGACCGCGCGGACCAGCATATGGGCAATGCGCGGGGAGAGTGGCAGTTTTGCTATCGCCTTGCCATGAGCCGCGATCCGCCCGTCCGCGTCCAATGCTTCGAGGGAGATCAGGCGTTTTCGCGCTTCCTCGATAGCGGCGGCGGGAGGTGGGTCCAGCCAGCGCAGGCTGGTTGGATCGCTCACGCCCCACAAAGCGCAATCGAGCAGGAGGCTGGAAAGGTCGCTCTCCAATATTTCGGGTGAATCGAAGGGCGGCATCCCTGCCGTCGCCGCAGCTTCCCACAAGCGATAGGCGACGCCGGGCCTTTGACGCGCGGCACGACCGGCGCGCTGGGTCGCTGACGCCTGGCTTGCTCGTTCGGTCACCAATCGGGTCACGCCCGCCGCGCGATCATAGCGCGGCCGCCGGGCGAGTCCGCTATCCACCACGATGCGGACGCCGTCGATCGTCAGGCTGGTTTCCGCGATCGACGTCGCGAGGATGACCTTGCGCCGACCGTCGCGCGATGGTCTGATGGCCGCCCGCTGCGCCACCGGGTCGAGCGATCCATGCAGGCGATGCACCTCGAACGCACCACCGTCGATCCGCTCCGCCGCCCGTTCGATTTCCGCCACGCCGGGCAGGAATGCGAGCACATCGCCCTCTGTTTCTTCGGTGATCGCGCGACGGATCGCGGACGCCATTTCGTCCTCGATCCGCTTTTCGGATGCGCGGCCGATATGGCGCAATTCTAGCGTCTGGATGCGACCCTCGCTCTCGATCACGGGCGCGCCATCGAGCAGGCTGGCAAAGCGTGCGCCGTCCAGCGTGGCCGACATTGGCAGAATGCGCAGGTCGGGCCGCAACGCGCCTTGGGCATCCAGCGCCAGCGCCAGTCCGAAATCGCTGTCGAGGCTGCGTTCATGCACTTCGTCAAACAAGACGGCGGAGACGCCGGATAATTCCGGGTCATCCTGTATTCGGCGCACAAAAATCCCTTCGGTCAGGACCAGCAGTCGCGTTGCCGCCGATACGCGACTGTCCATCCGCGTTGCATAGCCGACCGTGCCGCCGGGCTGCTCGCCTATCACCTCGGCGATCCGTTCCGCCGCTGCACGCGCTGCAAGCCTGCGCGGCGAAAGCAGCAAAACCTGTCCCGTACACCATGGTTCGTTCAGCAGTTCAGGCGCGACGGCTGTTGTTTTGCCCGCTCCGGGCGGCGCCACTAATACCGCATTGCTATGCGTTCGCAGCGCGGCGAGCAGATCGGGCAATACGGCATGGATAGGGAGCGTGAACATCTCCCTGTCCTCTCGCTCCTATCCCGCCAAATCGCAAGGCTACCAAATTTGTGACAATGGCGGGAAACACTTGCTTCGACACACGTTGCGTGAGCAACACCAATTGATCCATGTTGGTGTGATGCGCGGGTTGGTGCGCGGTGTAGGGGCTTGAAGAATGGCAACGTTGGTGGGGGATGCGGAGCGCTATCGCGCCCTCTTCGAGTCGATGGATGAAGGATTCTGCATCATCGAATTCTTCGACGGACCCGACGGACCTTTAAGTGATTATATCCATATCGAAGCGAACGCCGCTTACGAGCGACATGCAGGCATTCCCAACGTGGTGGGACAGAAACTGCGCGAAATGGTGCCTGCCGAAGCCGATGCATGGGTCGCCAGATACGGGGCCGTTCTTCACACAGGACAATCCATCCGCTTCCAGCAGGAACTGGAAGCGACAGGCCGTCATCTCGACGTCTCCTCCTTCCGTGTGGGGCCATTCGAAAACAGGCAGGTTGCCGTCCTGTTCAAGGACGTCACGGAACAGCGAAAGGCAGAGCAAGCTCTTCGCGAACTAAACGAAACGCTCGAAGCGCGTGTGAATGAAGCGCTTGCCGAACGAGAAGAGGTCGAAAACGCCTTGCGGCAGGCGCAAAAGATGGAGGCGGTCGGGCAACTGACTGGCGGCCTCGCGCACGACTTCAACAATCTACTGGCCGGCATCTCAGGTGCGTTCGAGATGATCGGCGTGCGACTGGCACAGGGGCGCACCGGTGACGTAGAAAAATATCTGTCGGCGGGTCAGGGCGCGACGCGCCGCGCTGCCGCGCTGACGCATCGCCTGCTGGCCTTTTCCCGCCGCCAGACGCTCTCGCCCAAGCCGACGGTCATCAACCGTCTACTTGGCGACTTTTCTGAACTCGTATGCCGGACCGTGGGGCCACAGATCGAGGTGCAGACGATTGCCGCCGGCGGCCTCTGGCCTGCATTGGTCGATGCCAACCAGCTTGAAAATGCGCTTCTCAATCTTTGCATCAACGCACGCGACGCGATGCCGGGCGGTGGCAAGATCACGATAGAGACGGCGAACCGCTGGCTCGACGATCGCACCGCGCGCGAACATGGGCTGACGCCGGGGCAATATGTCACGGTCTGCACCAGCGACACCGGCACGGGCATCGAAAAGTCGATCCTTGATCGCGTATTCGATCCCTTCTTCACGACCAAGCCCATCGGCCAGGGGACGGGGCTTGGCCTGTCGATGGTCTATGGCTTCGCGCGCCAGAGCAACGGCCATGTCCGTATCTATTCTGAGATGGGGCAAGGCACAATGGTGTGCGTCTACCTGCCGCGCCATCGGGGCGAGGAGGAGGTGGAGGACGCGCTTCCAATCGACCTGGCGGGGGAAGTGTTCGCCGGCCAGACCGTGCTCATCATCGATGACGAACCTTCCGTGCGGATGCTCGTCTGCGATGCGCTAACGGATCTTGGTTATCATTGCCTGGAGGCGGGCGATGGCCCGGCGGGGCTGCGTATTCTCGAATCGAAGGCGCGGATTGACCTGCTGGTGACGGATGTCGGCCTGCCCGGTGGTCTCAATGGTCGCCAAGTGGCGGATGCCGCCCGTGCGCTGCGGCCTGACCTGCGCATCCTGTTCGTCACCGGCTATGCGGAAAATGCCGTGCTGAACCACGGGCATATCGAACATGGCATGGAGGTGCTGACCAAGCCCTTCGCCGTCGAAGAACTGCGCCGCCGCGTCGCCACTCTCCTCGTCCCGGAATAGCGGCGCAGCTTAGCCGAACAGATAGATGTGGATCGGGTTCTTCGGGTCCAGCAGCATCTTGGTCGTCAACGCCAGTGACATGACGATCAGCAATGGTTTGATTAGGCGCGATCCGAACCGCATCGCTAGGTGCGAACCGATCTGTCCGCCGATCAGGCTGCCTGCCGCCATCGCCAGGCCCGCGATCCAGATCACATGTCCGCCCGCGATCATCGTCAGCAGGCCAGCCAGATTGCTCGCGAAGTTTGCGGCCTTGGTCTGCGCGGTCGCTCGCAGCAGCGACAGTCCGCCGAGTGCGAGGAAGATGGTCGTGTAGAATGCCCCGGCTCCCGGCCCGAAGAAACCGTCATAGAAACCGATCCCGCCGACCAGCAGGCTGAGGCCGATCATCCCGACCCGGCTGTGCCGGTCTTCCTCACCCAGCTTGGGCGAGAAGGTGAAATAGGTCGCCATCGCGATCAGCAGCGCAGGCATCAGCCCGGCGAGCAGGGACGGATCGACACGCTGCAATAGCCATGCCCCTCCGACCGATCCGATGAATGCCGCCAGCACCGGCCATTTATAGGCCTTGAGGTTCATATGCCCGCGTCGGGCATAGGCGACGCAGGCACCGAAGGTACCGAAGCAGCTTTGCAGCTTGTTCGTGGCGACGGCCTGCACCGGCGGCACGCCTGCCGCCATCAGCGCTGGCAGGGTGATAAGTCCACCGCCGCCCGCCATCGCATCGATGCAGCTTGCGGTCAGGGCCGCGCCCATGAGGAAGGCAATGGTTTCGGGAGTGAGGATCATGAAAGAGCGCGGACCTTTGCGGAGGAGAAACAGACGAACGCCGCCTATCCTCAATAGGCGCGCGCTATCGCAAACTCGACCGCTTCGGTAAGAGCCGCCTTGGCCCGACCGGCATGGAACATCCCCAGCGCATCGATCGCACGTTGGCCATAATGCCGCGCGCGGGCCAGTGTGTCGGCGATCGCGCCGGTCGATCGCAGCAGGCTCGTCGCATGCGCCAGATCCTCGTCACTGATCCGGTGGCCGGAGATCGCCGCTTTCCAGAAGGCGCGATCCTCTTCCGACCCGCGCGCATAGGCGAGGATGACGGGCAGCGTCACCTTGCCGTCGCGGAAGTCGTCGCCCGCATCTTTGCCCATGGTCGCTTCGTCAGACTCGTAATCGATGGCGTCGTCGATCAGCTGGAACGCGATGCCAAGGTTTCGGCCATAGACGTCGAGCGCATGCTCCTCCGCCTCGCTGCGATCGGCAACTACGGCGGAGATGCGGCAGGCTGCTGCGAACAGCGCGGCGGTCTTGGCGTCGATGATGTCGAGATACTGGTCCTCACTCGTGTCGATCTTGCGCTGGGCGGTTAGCTGGTTGACCTCGCCCTCCGCGATCACGGCCGAAGCATTGGACAGGATCTTGAGCACCTTGAGCGACTCGGCTTCGACCATCAACTCGAAGGAGCGGGAGAAGAGGAAGTCGCCGACCAGCACGCTGGCGCTGTTTCCCCAGATGATGTTGGCGGTCTTGCGGCCCCGACGCATGCCCGATCCATCGACAACATCGTCATGCAGCAGCGTGGCGGTATGGATGAACTCGACGGCGGCGGAGAGCTTGTAGTGGCGGCTGCCCGCATATCCGACGAGGTCTGCGCAGGCGAGCGTCAGCATCGGGCGCAATCGCTTGCCGCCGCCCGCGATCAGGTGTCCGGCAAGCTCGGGGATCAACGGAATGCGCGACTGCATCCGGTCGAGAATGACGGCGTTGACCTGATTCATCCCGCCTGCGACCAGATCCATGATCGGGGTCAGCGACGGTGCGCCCTTGGCGCGGTCGATCGGATGGACGTTACCGGAAGCGGGCGAAGTCATGACGTGCGACCCTTGGCGGGGGGAAAAGCAGATGGCAAGCGGGAATAGCTTGCGCGGGGCGGCGGAAGGCGCAAAAAGCGCGCCGACCAACCGGAGGAGCCGCCGTGACCGACACCTTGCAACGCTATCGTGAAAGCATCGACAATATCGACGCGGCGCTGGTGTTCATGCTGGCCGAGCGTTTCAAGATCACGCAGGCGGTGGGAGAATATAAGGCGACGCACGAATTACCGCCCGCCGATCCGGGCCGCGAGGAGCGGCAGATAGCGCGCCTGCGTCAACTGGCTGCCGACGCCAATCTCGACCCGGACTTTACCGAGAAATTCCTGCGCTTCATCATCGACGAGGTCATCCGCCACCACGAGCGTATTCGCGAGGGCTGAAGCTCAGGCCGGTTCTACGGGCGCCGCCGGGCGCGGCGCGGATCGCCCAAGCAGTACGCCGCCGAGCGCCAGAGCGAAGCCGACAAGCTGCACCGGACCCAGTCGCTCGCCGAACAGCGCCCAGGCTTCGATCGCGGCGAGCGGAGGGACTAGCAGCAACAGCATCGACATGGCGGTCGGCCCCTGACGCCGCACCAGCCAGACGAGCAGCGAAAGTCCGCCCGCCGACAGTCCTAGCACCGACCAGCCAAGTCCGATCCACAACAACGGCGCATCGTCCCAGCGCCATTCGCCCACGATGATCGCAGCAGCGATCGCGACCAGTGCGCCGCCCGCATTCTGCACCGCGCCGGACACCCAGATCGGATCACCCGCAATGCGACCACGCTGGATGACGGTTCCGCCCGCCATGGCAAGGACTGCGACGATCCCGGCGATGACCGGGAAGATCGTCACCGCCCCCGCGCCCGACCGTTCGATCGCAGGAGCAAGCACGCAGGCGACGCCGCCGATCGCGACGCCCAGCCCGATCCATGTGCGACCGGCAAGCCGCTCGCCCAACAGCGCAACGCTTGCCAGCGCGACCATCAGCGGCTGGAGCGAACCCAGCAGCGACATGATCCCGGCGGGCATGCCGCGTCCCACCGCCCACCAGCTAAGCGTCAGATACAGCCCATGCAGCATCGCGCCCGCGCCAAGATGCAGCGCCAGTCGCTGCCCGCTCGGCCATGCCTGCCGGGTCTTCAACGCAAAGCACGTCAGCAACAGCGCCGACAGCGTCATACGGATGGCGAGCACCAGTTCCGGTGCGCCATGCGGCACGACCGCGCGCGCGACGATGAAGCCGGTCGACCAGATGAGGACGAACAGAGCGGAGGCGGCAAGGGCGATCACACGATGCCCTTGGCTCATGTTCTTGTCCCTGTCGAGAAGGCGCGCTTAGTTCACGCCTTCGGTATCAAGCGCATAGCCCGCCGAACGCACGGTGCGGATGATGTCCATATATTTGCCGTCGCCGTTGATCGCTTTGCGCAGGCGACGAATGTGGACATCGACCGTACGCAGTTCGATGTCGCTATCCTGTCCCCATACGCTGTCGAGCAACCGCTCACGCGAGAAGACCCAGCCGGGATGCTCCAGGAAATGGCGCAGCAGGCGGAATTCGGTAGGGCCGAGCGGAATGACCTGACCGCTGCGGCGGACCTTGTGACCGACGGTGTCCATTTCAACGTCTGCGAACGTCAGCGTCTCGCCGGCCAGCGCCGGACGTACGCGTCGCAGCACCGCGCCGACGCGGGCGACCAGTTCGCGGGGACTGAAGGGCTTGGTCACATAATCGTCTGCGCCGGTTTCCAGGCCACGGACGCGATCCTCTTCCTCGCCGCGCGCTGTCAGCATGATGATCGGGACGTTCGCCGTGCCGCTCGACCGGCGCAGGCGGCGGCAGACTTCGATGCCAGACAGGCTTTCGACCATCCAATCAAGCAGCACGATGTCGGGCACGTTTTCCTGCGCCATGATCAGCGCTTCCTCGCCATCGACCGTATGGGCGACGTCGAAATCCTCGCGCTTGAAATGCCAGATGAGCAGTTCGGCGAGCGCCGCGTCATCTTCCACCAGCAGCATCTTCGCCCTTGCCATGCTATCAGTCCTCCGCCTGAGCCGTGCCGCCGCGTTCGCGGTCGGGCAGCGTCTGGCCCGTTGCGGCGTAATAGACCATCTCCGCGACGTTGGTCGCGTGGTCGCCGATGCGTTCGATATTCTTGGCAACGAACAGCAGATGCGCGCATTCGCTGATCGTCTTGGGATTTTCGACCATGAAGGTGACGAGCGTGCGGAACACGCTGTTGTAGAAATCGTCCACCACCGTATCGCGCTCGATCACCGCGAGCGCGAGATCGGCATCGCGCGCGGCAAAGGCGTTCAATGCGTCCTGCACCATCTCGCCCGCGACCTGCCCCATGGAAGGGAGCAGCGACACGGGTTCCAGCATATGCTGGTTGGTGACGATCTGCGGCACGCGCTTGGCGATGTTCTTGGCATAATCGCCGATCCGTTCGACCACGCTCACGATCTTCATCGCGGCGATCACGTCGCGCAGATCGTTCGCCATCGGCGCGCGCAGGGCGATCACCTGCACGACCAGCTTTTCGACTTCCGCCTCGATCGCGTCGATGCGCTTGTCGTCGGCCACCACCTGCGCCGCGAGGTCGCGGTCCTGCCGCACCAGCGCCAGCATCGCATTCTCGATCGCCGCTTCCGCGCGGCCGCCCATTTCGGCGATAAGCCCACGCAGCCGGTCGATTTCCTCGTCGAATGCCTTGATCGTATGTTCAGCCATGTTTTTTCTCCCCCGGATCAGCCGTAGCGCCCGGTGATGTAATCCTTGGTTCGTTCCGCCTTTGGATTGGTGAAGATGTCGCTCGTCACGCCATATTCGACCAGTTCGCCGAGGTGGAAGAAGGCGGTACGCTGCGACACGCGGGCCGCCTGCTGCATGTTGTGCGTGACGATGACGATCGCGTAGCGGCCGCGCAGTTCGTGGATCAGTTCCTCGATCTTGGCTGTCGCGATCGGGTCGAGCGCCGAGCAGGGTTCGTCCATCAGGATGACCTCGGGTTCCACCGCAATGGCGCGACCGATGCAGAGGCGCTGCTGCTGACCACCCGAAAGTGCGGTTCCGCTGTCTTGCAGCCGGTCCTTCACCTCTTCCCACAAACCCGCGCGGCGCAGCGACTTCTCTACGATGGTGTCGAGGTCGGCCTTCGCATGGGCCAGGCCGTGGATACGCGGCCCATAGGCGATATTTTCGTAAATCGACTTGGGAAACGGATTGGGTTTCTGGAACACCATGCCGACGCGCGCTCTCAACTGCACCACATCCATCGACGGGGCGTAGATGTCGTCGCCGTCGAGCGTGATCGTCCCTTCGACGCGCGCCGACGCGACAGTGTCGTTCATGCGATTGAGCGTCCGCAGGAAAGTCGACTTGCCGCAGCCCGACGGGCCGATGAAGGCGGTGACATTGTCCATGTCGACGTCTATCGACACGCCCTTGATCGCTTGCTTGGGACCATAGAAGACCTTGACGTCGCGCGCAGTCATCTTGGGGTCGGCGGGGGCGAGATTCTTCTGTTCTTCGGTCATGGCGGTTACCACCGTCTTTCGAATTTGTTGCGCAGGTAGATGGCGATGCCGTTCATCGCGAGCAGGAACACCAGCAGCACGATGATGGCGGCGGAGGTCTTTTCCACAAAGCCCCGGGATACTTCGTCGGACCAGAGGAAGATTTGCACCGGCAATACGGTCGCGGGATCGACGATTCCGCCGGGCGGCGTCGCAATGAAGGCGCGCATGCCGATCATCAGCAGCGGCGCGGTCTCGCCCAGCGCACGCGCCATGCCTATGATCGTGCCGGTCAGGATGCCCGGCAGCGCGAGCGGCAGCACATGCTGGAACACGACCTGCACCGGGCTTGCGCCGATTCCGAGCGCGGCGTCGCGGATGCTTGGCGGCACGGACTTGATCGCATTGCGCCCGGCGATGACAATGACGGGCATGGTCATCAGCGCTAGCGTCATGCCGCCGACCAGTGACGCCGATCGTGGCAGATGGATCAGATTGAGGAAGATCGATAGGCCGAGCAGGCCGAAGATGATCGAGGGAACCGCCGCCAAATTGTTGATCGACACCTCTATGATGTCGGTCCACCAAGTCTTGGGCGCATATTCCTCCAGATAGAGAGCAGTTGCGACACCCACCGGAAAGCTCAGTAGCAGCGTCACGAGCATCGTCAGCAACGACCCCTTGAACGCGCCCCAGATCCCGACCTGCGTCGGATCGGTGCCGTCGCTCGCGGACAGGAAGTTCCAGTTGATTCCGGTCGACAACGCACCCGACTGCTTGAGCCGCGCCACCTCTGCCTCCGCTTCGGGAGAGCCGCTGCTCTTGGCAGCCAGGTCGATCGCGGTGGAGGCGGGGAGCTTCAGTGTCTCCGTGCGCGACAGGATCGTCGGATCATCCTTGATCGCATCGCGGACCGTCATCCATGCGGTAGGCGAGAGCAGCGCGTCGGCGTTCGCACCCAACTGCCTCTTGGCAACCGCGCTCGTCACCATCGGCAAGTTGGCGTTGGCCAAGGCTTCGTCCGTAATCGCCTTGGGATCGAGCAGCAGGGGAGAAGCGGGGAAGTCGACCTTCACCGCAATCTGCGTCCGGGTGAAGCCGCGTATGCCGTTGCCGACCATGGTGGACAGCAGGAAGGCGAGAAACGCAGCGGAGAGCAGCACGGCAGCGAAACCGGCCAGCTTGAACCGCCGCTCAGACGTATAGCGCCGCGCGATCCGTTTCTGCATCGCGTCCGACTTCCAGTCGGTGGGAAGGCGTTCGGGGGTCGGTGCGGCGCTCATTCGTAAGCCTCGCGATATTTCTTCACGACCCGCAGGGCCACGATGTTGAGCAACAGAGTGACGATGAACAGGACAAGGCCGAGCGCGAAGGCGGCGAGCGTCTTGGCGCTGTCGAACTCCTGATCACCGGTTAGCAACTGGACGATCTGCGTCGTCACGGTGGTCACGCTGGCGAAGGGGTTGAGCGTCAGGTTAGCGGCAAGGCCCGCCGCCATCACCACGATCATCGTCTCGCCGATCGCACGGCTGACGGCGAGCAGCACGCCACCGACGACGCCGGGCAGCGCTGCGGGGATGAGAACGCGCTTGATCGTCTCGCTCGTCGTCGCGCCCATGGCGAGGCTGCCGTCGCGCATCGATTGCGGCACGGCGGCGATGCTGTCGTCGGCCATGGAGGAGACGAAGGGAATGATCATCACGCCCATGACGAGACCGGCGGCGAGCGCGCTTTCTGAACTCGCGCTATGGATGCCGATCGACACCGCGAAATTGCGCAAGGCAGGCGCCACCGTCAGCGCGGCGAAGTAGCCGTAAACGACCGTCGGGACGCCCGCCAATACTTCGAGGATCGGCTTCATCCAGCGACGCACCGTCGGGCTTGCATATTGCGTCAGATACACCGCGCTCATCAGGCCGAGCGGGATGGCGACGATCATGGCGATGATCGCACCGATGAAGATCGTGCCCCAGAACAGCGGCACCGCGCCGAACGCGTCACCGTTGCCATAGCCCATCGCAGCCGACTGCGGCGACCATTTGGTGCCGAACAGAAAGTCGATCGGATTGACCATCGAGAAGAAGCGGAAGCTTTCCCACAATAACGAAGCGACGATCCCAAGCGTCGTGATGATCGCTAGCAGCGAGCAGACGAGCAGCGTCGCCATCACCAGCCGCTCGACCCGCGTACGGGCGCGGAAGCTGGGCGCTATGCGGGTGAAGGCGAACGCACCGCCCGCGAAGGCCAGCACCAGCGCCA
>CAJYHD010000332.1 GCA_913773715.1 uncultured Sphingobium sp. | reverse complement strand
GGGCTCTCCAAACCCGTAGCCGGCAAGCGCTTTTGCGAAGCAGGTTTCCAGAACAGTTCTGACAAGCGGCGGGCCGCAGAAATGCGTTGTCGTCATGGCCCGCCCGCGAGGTCGTCAGAAAGGAAGGCTTTTGCGAACAGCGGGTGGCGCATAGAGCGGGCACAGATATACGTTTACGACTGAACCAGTCGAAGCGCGCTGGCCGCGACCGTCCCGAATGGGATCAATGGTCGGGATAGGATTCTCTTCATGCCCCAGCCGGTATAAAGGAACCGCCCCGATCGTAGCGGCTGCGTCGTTATCCCGCCTACCCAACCCGTGGGCTCGACCTTCGGCCCAGCCGGGCCCGCCTCAACGTGGCCCGTCGACTGCGATGACCGCGGCGTCGTCTAGCTGGAACCGGCCAAAGTCGTCGTCGCCCCATAACGAACGCTCCAGCCGGCCGACAAGCCGGATCGGCTTCCCGGTCGGCATTGACCCATAAGGCAGCGAGTATTCATGGTTTTGCGTCGAGGGAGCCGATCATAGGCAGGAATACGGCACAACCCGTTTCCTTGCAGGAAAGATCAAGCACCAGGTTCTTCCCCGATCCGTCGTTCCGCCCAGCAAACGTCCACAGAAGGCTGCGGCGCTCGGGATAGTTCGGGTCGGCGACACGGTAGGAAGCTACGCCTGCGGGGCGGCCGTCGAGCGTGAGCTGATCCGCTTTGTAGTTGGTCCCGGAGCTCGCGATCGGCAGCGCCGATCCTCGGCCTGTCACTGTGAACATGCCTTCGTAGCCCGGCCCGCGCAGCAGGAACACCGGATCGTCTACCGGGTCCTTTCCCGCCTTCAGAGTCGCATCTGATGGAATGGCGACCGTGCAGCACGAAGGGATCCCGACCGACTTCCAGCCGGCCGGGACCTCGGGTTGCGGTGCGTTCGGCGAGCAGGACACTAGCAGCAATCCCGCTACCGACCACACCGCGACCCTCATATCACCGCACTCCGTAGGCGTTGCGAAGCGCTGTCGTCTCCGTCGAGCACGGGGTGCGACGCACCACGCCCGCCGGCTGACTATAGTGCATGACGCACGCCGTGTTGTTGGCTTCACCGAAGCCCAAAGCATGATCGAATTGTGACCGCCAATCGTGAGGTGCTGGAGGCGTGTCAGAAGCGCGCCAACAAGACAGGAAAATCGGTGCAGTGCACCGGCACGGTCGAGCCAGTAGGCAAAGAGGCTCGTAAGTGAGGGTAATCGTCTTGCAATCCGTATTACAAGGCAATACCAGAACATACATGGTACGCCGGAGAGGCATATGGCAGACGATATCGTTGTAACAGTGCGGGTGCCGAAGAAGCTCGCGCAAAAGGCACGGCAAGTTGCTGATAGTCGTGACGAAACAGTGAGTCAGGTCATCCGGCGAGGCTTGCGTGGCTATGTGGGTCGCGCGCCAAAATCGATTAAGAATGAGGACGCAGCCTAATGTCAGAATCCAAGCGCAAGGCGTCCAAGAAGTCACCGGATTATAGTCCGGCAGCTATGGATCTGTTGAACGTCGCAGGGGGCGGCAATTTCAGAACAGTACTGGCGGATCCGCCGTGGCAGTTTCAAAACCGTACCGGGAAGGTGGCACCCGAGCACCGCCGCCTAAACCGCTACGGGACAATGACGCTGGACGAGATTTGCGAGCTACCGGTGCAGGAGTGCGTTGCGCCAACCGCCCACCTCTACCTGTGGGTGCCTAATGCGCTCTTGCCGGACGGCTTGCGTGTAATGCGGGAATGGGGCTTTGAGTATAAATCCAACATCGTATGGCGGAAGATCCGCAAGGATGGCGGATCTGATGGTCGGGGCGTGGGATTCTATTTCCGCAACGTTACAGAACTGATCCTATTTGGCGTCCGGGGCAAGAACGCCCGCACGCTTGATCCGGGTCGGACACAGGTGAACTATCTTGAGAGCCGCAAGCGGGAGCACAGCCGTAAGCCTGACGAGCAATATCCGCTGATTGAGGAATGCAGCCCCGGCCCGTTCTTGGAGATGTTCTCGCGTGGAACGCGGCCGGATTGGACCGTATGGGGCAACCAGGCGGACGAGGAATATACCCCTTCCTGGCCGACGTATGCCCATCACTCTAGGGCTGGGCTGGTGGCGGAAGCGGCTGAATAGGCTCAGCAAGGATCTCCTGCTCCTCCTCGCCCTCGGCGATGGCGCCCACGTCGAGATGCTCATCGAAAGTGACGATTGAGCTGGGTAGTCCAATGAGGAGGAGCGGGCATGGATTGCCGACGCCGCGGTGCACGCGATCTTCTAGCTTTCGCCAATGGGTCGTGGCGGCCCCATATTTATCCTTCACGAAACTAAGCGACCAAGCGTCTGCAAAGGTCGCGCCGCCTGCTCGCATACGCCGAGCAACATCGGCCTTCTGCCGGGGGGTGGGCGTCAGTCCCAAAGATCCAAGGTCATCACTCGACTCCAGACCCCGCTCGGTTGCAAACCGGCGGACGAGCTGCACCATGTCGTCCTGTAGGCTCGATCCCCGCGTGACAATCACGCCAACGCTGATCGCCCCCTCCGCGTGCAGCCGCTTAAAGTTCTCCAGGTCGCGGTCGAAGAATGGATCCTTGTTGTTCCACTCGATTTCGAGCGCGATGACGCGGCCATCGGCGAAGGTACGGACATGATCGACCTCATGGGAGATCGACTCCCTTTGGACGCCGTTGATGCGCTTTTCGATCGTGAAATTGACCTTGTGCCAGCCCAGCTCGGCCAAGGCGCGCCGGAGACGCTGAGTGCCCTTTGTCTCGCCTCCACCCGAGCCGATGATCTCCTCAATTGGGATGGATAGCGCGCCGAGCGCCGCTTCCAACTCCCCGATCGCGTCGGGAAAATCGACGCTCAGGATGGCCGTGGCATGGCTGTGAAACTCAATTTGGAAGCCGCGAGCGGCCAGATCTTCAAACATGCTCGTCCAAGAGTCGCTTCTGATGCGCCCAGGTGCCATAGATTGCCGGGCTAGGGCGAGGCCCCTATGCTCACCGAGGCGATTGCGCACGAGAGGATTGGCCACCTATCCGACTTTGCCGGCAAGCGGGTAGAGCGGTGGTGGGTGGATGCCCTGTTTCTCGCACTAGATCGTCTCATTGAGGATAGGGAGCTGGACGGAGAGCGCGTCAGCCCTGAGCGCTACGGCTCCCTATTGGGGCGATCGAGCTTCGCCCAAATTGCGGGTGCCCGCAGCTTGGAGAAGGATCTTGCGACCAAGCACCTAGTCGCCCTCTACACCGCTTGTGGCGGTAGAGAGCGCTTTTCCGATCAGCACGTCCGTGAGCGGACGGAACTGACCATACCCGATGTTCAATGGTTTGCCGCTAACGACAATCGACCCCAGGGAGCTGTGCATCCCTCAAATCCACGGTTCACTACCCGCTCTGCTGAGGCCTTGGCGGGCGATTTTACATTGGAGGATCTGGGCTTCATCTTCGTTCCTTCGTCACTACGACGAAGCCCAGATCCTCCTTAAATCACAACCTCAAATCTGTGCCATTGGTGCTGACGGCGGACACGCGACCTTGGTGAGCTTCGAATCCGTGCCCGCGGACTTGAACGCGAACGCGGCCCCGGCTGCCGCGGTGCTGGCGACGGCCGCTCCAACGAGCACCTTCTGCTTCGTGTCCATCAGACTGTCCCTCTCTCAAGGGGCCGCGCGACCGACGTGTTCCTGCTCGTCCTCTCCTCATCACCAGCGGATGCAATCTTGAACGCCAAGATTTGTGCGCGGTGGATCTGGGGAGGCTCGGCGAACAGCGAAGCAGCGCTTCCGGATAGCGCCGTGCCGATTTCGCCCGACAGATGCGTCTCGCGCCCTGCCTCGTCGGCGAAGGTATCGAGGATGGCGAACCGAGTCTTTCCGAGACGCAGAGCGTACCACGACAGGGTGCCAGGCTCCCGCTCCACGGCCGATCGGGCTCCTTGGAGGAAGCGGGCAACCTCTTCCTCCGCACCGTCCCGTGCTTCAAGCGGAACATGCAGGGCCAAGCGCGGCAGGGCGTCCGCCGCCGGCACCTTGAGGGCGAGGATGTCGGCCGGCTCGATCTCCGGCAATCCGTTGAGGATGGTGAAGGTCTTCACGACCAGCGCCCGGCCGACCGTGCCGAACAGATGCTTCAGCCGGCCGGCATTGCCGGGGAAGGTATCGAAGATGGCGAAGTCGGCGGGGCCAAAGCGCAGCGCGTACCAGTGCCGCGTGTCCTGCTCATGCTCGACCGGCTCCAGCGCACCCCGGAGGAATTCAGCGGCATCTTCCTGGTGGGTCGGCCCGGCTTCAATGCCTACGAACAGTGCCTTGTGCATCTTTTCTCTCCTTGTTCCGATGGTAGCGCCTCGAGCTCCACGGAAGGCGTCCTGGGCCTAAATCATGGGAAGTTCGCGCGGCCGGGCGCCGACAGCCCGTTCGGCCAGGGCGACTTCCCCGGCCCGCGCACCCCTGGCGGGCGCGTGCTGGAGGAGATCGCGGCCAGCCACGGCGCGACCGCACGCCAAGTGGCGCTTCGCTTCCTGGTGCGTCGGCCATCGCTGTTCGCTATGGTCAACGAGTCATCGTGTAATTTGTGGCTGCTTCCCCGGGCCGGCTGAGCGGCGCACCTTCTGGTTGTCGGACCTGAAGGAAGGAAGCAGCTATGAAGCACTATGCCGGAATAGACCTGTCGATGGAAACGTCGCACGTCTGCATTGTCGATGCCGAAGGGCGCAAGGTCGCAGCGCAATGCGTGGACAGCACGCCGGAAGCGATCGCCGCGCTGCTGGAACGCCATGGTCCGATGGAACGCGTGGTGATCGAGACCGGCCGGATGACGCCATGGGTTGCGCGTGGCCTGCACGAGCTGGGCGTCGCGATCGTGTGCATCGATGCGCGCCAGGCCCACCAGAGCCTCAAGGCGATGAAGGCGAACAAGACTGATCCACATGACGCAGCGGGGCTCGCGCAGTTGGCCCGGACCGGCTTTTACAAGGAGGTGCACGTCAAGTCGCCGACATCGCACGGTGTACGCTCGGTGATCACCGCCCGCGCGCACCTGGTCGAGGCGCGCGTCCGGCTCGACAACACCATCCGCGGCTTATGCGCTACCTTCGGGATCAGACCGGGAGCTGGCCAGGGCGAGCGGTTTCTCGCACGGGTGCAGGCCGCCATCGCTGTCCCGGGGCTCGGCGAGGCAGTGGCTTCGCTGCTTCGGGCGCGAACCGGGCTGGTCGACGAGATCCGTCGGATGGATCGCGAGCTCAAGGCGATCAGCATCGCCTCTCCAGCCTGTCAGGCGCTGATGAGCATCCCGGGCGTCGGTGTGCAGACCTCGGCTGCGTTCGCCGCCGCCGTCGATGAAGCGGGTCGGTTCAAGCGGTCGCGGACAGCCGGCGCCTACTTTGGCCTCGTCCCACGTCGGCACCAGTCCGGCGAGCTCGACTGGACCGGCCGGATCACCAAGCAGGGCGACGGCACCGTCCGCAAGCTCCTCTACGAGGCGGCGAACTCGATCCTGACGCGCACGCGGCAGACCTTCGCGCTGAAGACCTGGGCGCTGAAGATCGCGAAGCGGCGCGGCCTCAAGAAAGCCCGGGTCGCGCTCGCCCGCCGCCTCGCCGTCATCATGCACGCCATGCTCCGCGACGGCACCTTGTTCGAGGCCTGAAATGCGATAAGTTCCCGTTCGCCAGCGGTGATGCTCTCCAGCTGACCCGATGGCGGTGTCCCGCGAGGGAACGCAGGGACGGACGATCTGCGAAGGTTATCAGATGGGCTCCCGAGCCCGCTTCGAGTCAATGCAACGTCCGGCCTTGTGAGACCCGATACAGCACGACCGATCCTCGGATCGGCGAGTGCGGACAGATCCTTGAGACCCTCAAGGGACAACCGCCGAGCGACTGCAAATTACAGATCCTGACCCTAGGTCTGCCGACATACTTGGTCGCAAGCTGATCGACACCGCCGCTACACGTGCTCCAAAGCGGCGGTGTCGATCGGCATCGATAAGCGTCCTGTTCCCGGTTATTCCGCCAATCAACCGTGCGGGCGCATAACAACCTTGATCACACCTTCTTCCTTGTCGCGGAATTTAGCGTACATTTCTGGCGCGTCTTCAAGACTGGCCGGGTGGGTGATCACGAAGCTGGGGTCGATCGCGCCCGCGACGATTTTTTCCAGCAACGGTCTAGTATAGCGCTGCACGTGGGTTTGGCCGAGCTTGATCGTTAGTCCTTTGTTCATCGCTGCACCGATCGGAAGCTTGTCACCCATCCCGACGTAGACGCCGGGCACGGAGACCGTGCCGCCCTTGCGGCAGCTCATGATCGCCTGCCGCAGGACGTGGACGCGATCAGTGGCGAGCATCATGCTTGCCTTCACCTTGTCCATGACCGCGTCCGCCGCCCCGTGCGCGGCCGCCTCGCAGCCGACAGCATCGATGCAGCTGTCGGGGCCCCGGCCCTTGGTTCGCGCCTGCAGCTCGTCGTAGACATCGGTTTCGGCGAAGTTAATCGTCTCAGCGCCACCGGCCTCCGCCATGGCGAGTCGCTCGGGCACCTCGTCGATCGCGATCACGCGGCCGGCGCCCATCATCAGCGCGGAGCGGATGGCGAACTGGCCGACCGGACCGCAGCCCCAGATCGCGACGGTGTCGCCATGCTCGATCTGCGCATTCTCGGCGGCCATGTAGCCGGTCGGGAAGATATCCGATAGGAAGAGGGCCTGCTCGTCGGTAACGTTGTCGGGAATCTTGATCGGACCAACATCCGCCATCGGCACGCGGAGATACTCCGCCTGGCCGCCGCAGTAGCCGCCCAGCATGTGGCTGAAGCCGAACAGCCCGGCGGGCGAATGGCCCATCGCTTTGGCGGCCATATCGGCGTTCGGATTGGTCCGATCGCAGGCCGCAAACAGACCCTTCTTGCAGAACCAGCAATCGCCGCAGCTGATCGTGAACGGCACGACGACACGGTCGCCGATCTTGAGGTTGGTTACCTCGGACCCGAGCGCCACGACCTCGCCCATGTTCTCGTGGCCGAGGATATCGCCGGCTTCCATGGTGGGCTGGTAGCCATCCAGCAGGTGAAGGTCCGACCCGCAGATCGCGCAGGCGGTTATTTTGATGATCGCATCGCGCGGGTGCTTGATCTCGGGATCCGCAACGGTGTCGACGCGGACATCGCCTTTACCGTGCCAGCATAGTGCGCGCATGTCGTTTCCTCATCTGAGTGGATGTCCCTGTCGTCAGGGCCATGTCTATGACGCTCAACGCCTTGAGCCGCGGCATGGGTCCCCGTCCATTTGATTCGTTTACATCAACGAGCGGCCGTAAAACGGCCGTACGGCCAGCGGGTTGAACGCAGACGGCATGCCCGGCTTGAAAGCCAGCAAGATAATGAAGTGGGTCGCCCAGGCCGTGCAGCCGGCCGACACGATGGTGACAGGTTCCCACAGGCTGCGCGTCTTCCGCCCTGAGCGTACGGCATGGTCGGCCAGGGCAAAGGACGCATAGATACCGCAGAGGCAAACCAGGCCCGCGAGCAGCACCAACCACGGATCGTGGTCGTGCCAGACGCAGTCGAAAACCTGTACGACCTGGGAGTACATCATGCTCGGCTAACGGCAAGGCGTTAAGACATCCTCAACCGGTCCATATCGGCTTTCCCTGGCTGTGATCCAGGACCAAGGAAGCCGCAGTCGGGTTCTGCGCAGCCATGAACACTTACGTTGCCGAGCCCGCGCCTGTCGTCCGAACCGGCGACCATGCTCGACTGACATAACTTGATTTCGCTCCTCCGGGTCGGTTCCCAGTCGCTACAAAGATTTATGCCTCGCACCGCCGTGGCGCTGGTGGCATTAAGGGCATGATCGGAGGATTACGTCCATGGC
Source organism: uncultured Sphingobium sp. (assembly GCA_913773715.1). The sequence continues at coordinate 1,893 of CAJYHD010000332.1, read as the reverse complement.
ACGCAAGAGCATCAAAAGCGCGGTGAAACTCAAGGGCGAGACGGCCAAGAAGGCACCGCCGCTGCCGGCGGGTGCCGACCAGCCGACGAACTATGCCGAGCAGCAGGGCCATGGCGGTGAAACCCGCCAGACGACCTCGGACGCGGCACTTACCATGACCACGCAGCAGGGCATCCCGATCGCGGACGCCCAGAACAGTCTCAAGGCGGGTCTGCGGGGCCCCACGCTGCTCGAAGACTTCATCCTCCGCGAAAAGATCTTCCATTTCGATCACGAGCGCATCCCGGAGCGCGTCGTCCACGCACGCGGCTATGGCGCGCACGGCGTGTTCGAACTGACCGACAGTCTGGCCGACTACACCCGCGCCGACGTGCTGAGCACGGTCGGGCAGCAGACCGAGGTGTTCGTCCGCTTCTCAACGGTAGCGGGCAACAAGGGCTCGCGCGATCTGGCGCGCGACGTGCGCGGCTTCGCCGTCAAGATGTACACGAAGCAGGGCAACTGGGACATCGTCGGCAACAACATCCCGGTGTTCTTCATCCAGGATGCCATCAAGTTCCCCGATCTGGTCCATGCGGCCAAGCAGGAGCCCGACCGGGCGTTCCCCCAAGCGCAAACCGCACACGACAATTTCTGGGATTTCGCCAGCCTCACCCCGGAAGCCTGGCACATGATCATGTGGATCATGTCCGATCGCACGATCCCCCGCTCCTTCCGCACGATGGAGGGCTTCGGCGTCCACAGCTTCCGCCTGGTGAACGCGGAAGGCAGGTCGACCTTCGTCAAGTTCCACTGGAAGCCGCGCCAGGGGCTCCAGTCGGTGCTGTGGAACGAGGCGGTCAAGATCAGCGGCGCCGATCCCGACTATCATCGCCGCGATCTTTGGGAGGCGATCGAGAGCGGTGACTTCCCGCAATGGGATCTCGGCGTCCAGCTGTTCGATCAGGAAACCGCCGACAAGCTTCCCTTCGACCATCTCGACTCGACCAAACTCATCCCCGAGGAGGACGTGCCGGTCCGCATCGTCGGTACGCTCACGCTCAATCGCAACGTCGACAACTTCTTCGCCGAAACCGAGCAGGTCGCTTATTGCACGCAGAACATCGTGCCGGGCATCGACTTCAGTGACGACCCGCTGCTGCACGGCCGCAACTTCTCCTATCTCGATACCCAGCTGAAGCGGCTCGGCAGCCCGAACTTCACCCACCTGCCGATCAATGCCCCGCGCTGTCCGGTGATGAACTTCCAGCAGGACGGCCACATGGCGATGCGCAATCCGAAGGGGCGCGTGAACTATGAGCCGAACAGCTGGGGCGCGGAAGGCGGTCCGCGCGAGAACGCGGAGATCGGCTTCACCAGCTTCCCCGCTGAGGTTCAGGGGACCAAGCAGCGGATTCGGTCCGAAACCTTTGCCGATCATTACAGCCAGGCGCGGCAGTTCTATCTCAGCCAGCAGCCGATCGAGCAGAAGCACATCGGCGACGCGCTGGTGTTCGAGCTGTCGAAGGTAGAGCGTGTCGACATCCGGGCCCGGGCGGTCAGCCACCTGCGCAACATCGACGAGGATCTCGCCGCTACCGTTGCGAACGGGCTCGGCCTCGACCTGCCGGACGCCGCCAAGGCGGCCAAGCCGACGCTAGACCTGCCGACATCGTCGGCGCTCTCGATCGTCGCCAACGGCCCGGCGAATTTCGCCGGGCGAAAGATGGGCCTGCTGCTGACCGATGGGTCGAGCGCCGAGCTGTTCAATGCGCTGACCAAGGCGCTGGAAGCCGAAGGCGCGGTCTGGGAGGTGGTCGCGCCGAAGATCGGCGGGGTCACGCTCGACGACGGCACCAAGGTCGCGGCCAAGCAGAAGATCGACGGCGGACCTTCGGTCCTGTGCGATGCCGT
>CAJYHD010000331.1 GCA_913773715.1 uncultured Sphingobium sp. | reverse complement strand
TCTTTCCCTACACGACGCTCTTCCGATCTGGCGGGGGTGCTTCGTTTCGCGTCCGACTCGAGGTCTAGACTTGAAATTACGGGAGCCATCGCTTTCGTCAGCTGTTCGTCAGGCCCGTGCCGCAACGCACCTGGCGTAGCTACATCGCTCCATCATCCCTGCACTGCTGTCCGGAGCCAAATACAATCCAATTCCCGCCCACTCGGCGGCTCACCGAGTTCGACATACTTTAGGATAGCCAATGACGACCGACGCCATCGATCACGCGCCAGGAGAACATCATCTCGTCCACCGTACAGGCTGGCTTCGCGCAGCGGTGCTCGGTGCCAACGACGGAATCATTTCTGTTTCAAGCCTGATCGTCGGTGTCGCAGCCGCGCCAGGCTCGACTGCGAGCACAGTCCTTGTTGCGGGGGTAGCAGCATTGGTCGGGGGTGCACTGGCGATGGCGGCGGGCGAATATGTTTCGGTCAGTTCGCAGGCGGATACCGAGAACGCTGACCTTGCGCGGGAATCGGCCGAGTTGGAACGTTCGCCCGTGACCGAAACGCGGGAACTGGCCGCAATCTATGAAGGGCGTGGCGTCGAGCCGTCGCTAGCGATTCAGGTGGCCGAACAGATGATGGCACATGACGCTCTGGGAGCGCATCGCCGTGATGAGCTTGGCCTTGCTGACGACGGCGCATCGCAGCCGATGCAGGCCGCGGTATCCTCGGCCTTGGCATTTGCCGCCGGCGCGATCCTACCCGTGATCGCTGCATTAGCACCGCGCAGCGCTGTGCTTTATGCGGTACCAGCAACGGCATTGGTGCTGCTTGGCGTACTGGGTGCGCTTGGAGCGAAGGCGGGCGGCGCCCCGATCGGGCGCGCCATGATCCGGGTGGTTTTACTGGGTGTCCTTGCGATGGGGATGACGGCCCTTATTGGGGCTTTCACCGGGGCGGTGGTTTAAAAGCTTTTCGTTGCCCGCGGCGATGCGACACTAGTCCGCACCGCTACGTCCCGAAAACGAGTAAGCAAACGCATCGCCACCCACGCCTATGGTCAGCCCCCCCCTTTCGCAAAGCTGATCGTATCCGGCACCACGCTAATTTGTTGCCGAAGTTTCCCGAAGCCTCCACCGTAACTGTCTTTGGCCGTGAAGCGACGGGGCACTCACAGCGCACACCAACCGCCAGAAAAACGACCGGTTTTCTGGCGATTGCTGTTTTTGCCTCGTCCCCCCTGCCTTGTGGTCGGAATACCCGTTGCGGAAACCACCAGCACATTGCAGGGTGTCAGATATCTTTTCTGGCGGGGTGGCGATGCTCATCGGATATGTGAGGGTGTCCAAGGCTGACGGATCGCAGACGCTGGCACCGCAGCGCGATGCGCTGCTCGCCGCAGGCGTCGATGCCTCGCGCATTTATGAGGATCTCGCGTCGGGTCGTCATGATGCACGTCCCGGCCTGACTGCCTGTCTCAAGGCATTGCAGCCCGGCAATACACTGGTGCTCTGGAAACTGGATCGCCTCGGACGCGACCTGAGGCATTTGGTCATCACCGCCGAGGCGCTGCGTGAGCGCGGCATTGGGTTGAAGGTGCTGACCGGCGCCGGCGCGCAGATTGACACCACCACCGCCAACGGCCGCCTGGCCTTTGGCATCTTCGCCGCTTTTGCAGAGTTCGAGCGCGAGTTGATCGCCGAGCGCACACAGGCCGGCCTTGCCGCGGCACGCGCGCGGGGGCGCATGGGAGGGCGACCCCGCAAGATGGACAAGGCAACGCTGGCGATAGCGATGGCCGCCATGTCCGATCGCAACGCGATCGCAGCCGATGTCGCGCGCCGTCTCGGGATGACGACGACGACACTCTATATGTACGTGAACGGTGACGGCACGCCCAAGGCGCCGGGCCAGGCACTGCTCGACGGTGTGCCATACCGCAAAGAACGGCTGCAAGCCGCGTGATAGATCACGCCGCGCCTCAGCGATCAGGCATATCGTCGAGCAGGCGAGGCGATCACGTCGTGTTCAATCGACCGGGCCGAGATCGCAGCCGGCGTCAGCGCTGCGGGGACGCATACTCCCCGGCGCGGCTTGCCCGTCAGCCGCTGGGGTCGCGCCAGGACCATCAGATTCATCACCGCCGCGCCGATCAGGAACTCTTCTTCCGCTCCGCGGATACCGCGCAGGTGAAGCCGCCTCATGCCATGCTTACCCTTGGCGTCAGCGAAGAACCGTTCAACCCCGCGCCGCAACCGCATAGACCGCTTGTAGAGCCCGGTTTCCACTTCGGCTCTGGCAAGATCGCGGACGTCCTCATCGTCCAGCCGAACCAGGGTACGACGCCGCGCCGTCGTGCATTTCTTCCGAAGCACGCACGCCTCGCAGTCACGCGCATCGGCTGCATAACGGTGTACGCCGGTGGGCAGATGGAAGGCATGATGTCGGAGCGGCTTTCCGGTCGGACAGGTAAAGCTGTCAATGTCACGATCATAGCTGAAGGCCGTTCGCGGCAGCTTGCCCTTGGTCTGTTGCGTACGGTCGATTACCGGAATGTGCGGGATTGCGCCGTGATCCCTTACGAAGCCGAGGAAGTTGGCGCTGCCATAGGCTTTGTCGGCCGCAACCCGCTTGGGACGATAATCAAAGCGATCGGCCGATCGCTCGAGCATGACGCGCCCCGCATCAACTTCCTCCGCGAACCGAGCCGGTGTCGCCTTCACATCGAGAGCGACGCCACTCGGGGTGTCGACCAGCGCATTCAGGGCGTAGCCGAACCGGCCACGCACCGTTCGCGCCGACCAAGCCGCGGCAGGGTCCGTTCGAGAGACGCCTTGGCAGCTTTTCGAGCGCGCCATTTCAAAGACGGCATCTCCTGTGTCGTGCACCCACTCCCTAACCGCGCGCGACGCGTTGGCGACATACGGCAGGTAGCCAGGAACGGTCTTGCGCTGCCAGCTCGCATCAGCCGCTATGAACGATGCATCGATCGCGGCGTCTTTTCCGCCAATCAGTCCTTCACTGATGCAGCGTCGAACTGTGCTGTCGAACAGGGTTCGAAAGACGCCTGCCTCGCGGAAGCGACCATGCCGGTTTTTGCTGAACGTCGAATGGTGCGGAACCCTGTCTCCCGGCGTGAGGCGGCAGAACCAGCGGTAAGCCAGATTGTAGCGCAGCTCCTCGCACAGGCGCCGCTCGGACGCGATCGCGTAGATGCGGCCAATCAGAGTCATGCGGATCAGCAGTTCGGGATCGATCGATGGTCGCCCTCGTGTGCTGTAATGCCCAGCCAGTGCTTGCCTCAGCTCGCTCGTGTCGAGACATTTATCAATGCGACGCAGCAGGTGGTCTGCGGGCAACATGGCTTCTATGGTGCGGCGGGACGCCCC
>CAJYHD010000330.1 GCA_913773715.1 uncultured Sphingobium sp. | reverse complement strand
GCCAGCGCCAGCTTCTTGCGCAGCTTGCAGATGAAGACGTCGATGATCTTGAGTTCCGGCTCGTCCATGCCACCGTAGAGGTGGTTGAGGAACATCTCCTTGGTCAGCGTCGTGCCCTTGCGGAGCGAAAGCAGCTCCAGCATGGCATATTCCTTGCCGGTCAGGTGGACGCGGTTGCCATCGACTTCGACCGTCTTGGCGTCAAGGTTGACCGACAGCTTGCCAGTGCGGATGACCGACTGCGAATGTCCCTTTGAACGGCGCACCACGGCATGGATGCGGGCGATCAGTTCTTCGCGGTGGAAAGGCTTGGTCACGTAATCGTCTGCGCCGAAGCCGAAGGAGCGCACCTTGCTGTCCATTTCGGCGATGCCCGACAGGATCAAAACCGGCGTCTGGACCTTGGCCGCACGCAGCTTCTTCAAAACATCGTAGCCGTGCATGTCGGGCAGGTTCAGGTCCAGGCAGATGATGTCGTAATCATACAGCTTGCCCAGATCCAGGCCTTCCTCGCCCAAGTCGGTAGTATAGACATTGAAGCCTTCGGTCGTGAGCATAAGCTCGATCGCCTTGGCAGTGGTCGGTTCATCTTCGATCAGCAAAACGCGCATGTGAAGTCCCTTCGCCCAGCAGTCCGTCAACCCCGCATAGAACGGCACTTGCTCTTAAACATTAACCAAAAATGTTATGAAGGACAAAGGTTAATTTTTCCATAACCCAAGTAAATCCGCCAGTTGCGCTATGGCGAATCAATTTACAAAGGGTTGATGGGCGAAACGATTGGGGCAAATCATGGATGAACGCGGTTTACGAACCCTTGGGACATCCATGTCGCCGCGCCAGAAATTCGATCAGCGCGTCCACCCGCGCTGGCCGCAGGCGGGACGGCGGCGTGACGAGGTAGAGGCCGAGCGGCGGAGGCCGCCAGTCCGTCAATATCTCTGTCAGGCGACCGTCGGCGATGGCATCCCCGACGATGAAGTCCGGCAGGCGCGCGATGCCGACACCCGTTTCCAGCGCCGGAAGCATCGCCTCCCCGCTATTGACGGTGATCCGGGCCCGCACCTGCACCGAAGCCTTCTGCTGCCCCGGTCCGGAAAAGCTCCAGACGTCTGGCGTCTGGACATTGGAGTAGCAAAGGCATTGATGCCCCGAAAGGTCTGCGGGGTGCTGCGGCGTGCCATATTCTGCCAGATAGCCGGGCGATGCGACCACATGCACATGGACATCGGCCAACCGCCGCGCGCGGAGAGAACTGTCGGGCATGTCGGCAACGCGGATCGTCGCGTCCAGTCCCATCTCTACCAGATCAATGCGGGCGTCGGACAAGTGAAGGTCGATATCGACCTCAGGATGGGCCTTGGTAAATTCCGCTATGAGCGGTGCGATCCGGAGCAGGCCGAACGTCATTGGCGCGCCGAGGCGGACGACGCCCGACAGCTCCGCCGTTTCATCGCGCGCGGCTTCTTCCGCCGCCTGCCCTTCCGACAATATGCGCTGCGCATGATCCGACAGCCGTCGCCCGCTTTCCGTCAGCGCCAGGCGGCGGCTCGTACGGTTGAAGAGGCTGGTGTCGAGATGCTGCTCCAGCCGGGCGACCGCCTTTGACACCGTAGCCTTGGATACACTCAACGCCTTGGCCGCGTCAGTGAAGCTGCGATGTTCCACCACCGCGGCGAACATCGCCCAGGCTTCGAAATCCGGCAATCTCATCGGGAAACAATCCGTTTCTCAGTCGCTTGTTCAAGAAACGATCCTGATGGCTACATTGGCGGAAAGCAAGCCGGAACTCCGGCTCACCCATTTCGAAAGGCACAGCAGATGAGCACGACTACCGCGAGCCGCATCGAACGCCGCCCTTTCGCGTCGCTCGGCGGCGCAGATCATGGCTGGCTGAAGGCCCGGCACCATTTCTCTTTCGCCGATTATTATGACCCGGATCGTATGAACTGGGGAGCGATCCGGGTGTGGAACGATGACGAGATCGGCGCACGATCGGGATTCCCTCCCCACCCGCATAGCGATATGGAGATCATCACCTATGTCCGCACCGGCGCGATCACGCATCAGGACAGCCTTGGCAACAAAGGCCGGACAGCGGCGGGCGATGTTCAGGTCATGTCGGCGGGGACGGGCATCCGCCATGCCGAATATAATCTTGAGGACGAGACGACTACGCTGTTCCAGATATGGATCATGCCGCGTGCGCGGGGCGGCCAGCCAAGCTGGGGCGCGAAGCCTTTCCCAAAGGATGATCGTACGGGCGGGTTTTCCGTGCTGGCGAGCGGCTATAACGAGGATCGCGAGGCGCTCCGCATCCGGGCCGATGCGCGACTTCTCGGCACGACGCTGAAGGCGGGAGACAGCATAAGCTATGAGAGTGCGCGGGGACGCCACCTCTATATGGTCCCGGCGACCGGGCGCATCGAAATAGACGGTCAGACCTTCGAGGCGCGGGACGGCGTAGCGATTATCGGCGGTGATCCAATCACCATCACGGCGATCGAGGACGCGGAGATCGTGTTGGTCGACAGCGTCTGACCTTCATCGGGCCGCTCCCTTCACCCGGAGCGGCAACCAGGCCGCCTGCCCCCCCCTCTCG
>CAJYHD010000329.1 GCA_913773715.1 uncultured Sphingobium sp. | reverse complement strand
CGTCCTCGTTACGGTAAAAGCCGGTGCGCAGTTCCTCGGGGCCTGCCGCGCTCAGCCGCTCGATGAACTGGAACTGACGATATTGCACTGCCTTGTGATGAATCGCGAACGCAGGGGATCGTGGTCGTTCCAGTGCCGCAAGGTCTCCTCACGCGGCTGGTCGGGCTTGCCCTTCATCGAGGCAAGGAGCTGGATCGCGCCGGAAGGCCCCGCCTTACCGATGATCAGGTCTACACGGTAACGATACGCGGCCTCATCCCGTTCGGATGCAAGGCCATCATGCAGCGCGACGGCATCGTAGACTTGCTGGGGCTTGTCTACGACGGGAGAGAGTGATGCAGGCAACCACACGATACGCGCATTCTGACGGCCTGTGAACTGGCCTGCTGATGACGGCCACAACTCGATTTCCATACAACACCTCTGTCATCATGTGGTTCGTACCAGCTGCAATTGCGAAGAGTGGCCGATCTGCCCCACCAACGGATCGTTCATCGGGATGAGCCGCTTGCAAGCCCCTCGCGAATTGCCGAACACGAGTGCAGCTTTGTTCTGGTCTGTTGGCGTCGGCACGGTCTTTGTATAGCACTCACTTAAGTTCGGTGTGACCGTGAGCAAGCCCTGGCATGCTCCAACCGGACACCAGAGCGCGACACATGAAGCGGATGGAGGATTGGCCGTGGCGAAATCGGACCTGCGAGAGGAGCTCACAGCGATTCCCACGAACCCCGAGGGTCTGACCGCCAACTGGTTCGAGCGCGCGTTGCAGACGAGTCTGCCCGGTGTTCATGTAAAATCCGCAAGGTTGGATGCGCACATACGAGGGGCCTCCACCAAGCTGCGCATCGCGCTGGAAGGACATGATCCGCGCTTGCCACGCAGCGTGATGGTGAAAGCAGGGTACGAACCGCACAGCGCCGCTATGGCAATCATGCATGCCAACGAAATGCACGCTTATCGCGATCTGATCCCCACGATCGAGGTCAACGCGCCGCGCTGTTACTTCGCCGACAGCGAGGCAGACCGGTCGCTGGTCGTGCTGGAGGATCTGGACTTGCGCAAGGCTTGGTTCCTCTCGCTCCAGCAGCCGCTCGACTTCGCGCTTGCGGCACGCTTTTTAGACGGGTTGGCGCGCTTTCACGCGCGCTGGTGGGATGCGCCTGACCTTGACCGACGGTTCGACTGGGCGGCGAGCACATGCGCCATGCGCCAGTCACACTACTTCGACATCCTGCTCGATCCAGCGCAGTTCCACGGATATGCAAGCGCCCCGCGTGGTGCTGCCATGCCGCGCGAATTGCTCGATCCAGAGCGGGTCGCCCGTGCCCATGCCGCCCTTACCGATGCGCACGAGGCGATGCCCCACACCGTTCTGCATGGTGACGCGCATCTGGGCAATCTTTACCTCGATGCCGACGGTATGCCGGGCTTCCTAGACTGGCAACCGCGCCGGGGGCCTTGGGTGCTGGATGTGACGTACTTCATCGTCTCCGCTCTCGATCTGGTGGATCGTCGCCGCTGGGAAGCCGCGCTCTTGCAGTATTACCTTTCGCGGCTGGCGGCTTATGGAGCGGCAGCGCCTTCGTTCGACGCTGCCTATGACGCGTATCGGCGTGATGTCGTCTGGGGCTTGCTGATCTGGATGCTCAACGGATCGCATTTTCAGACTGAAGCCAACAACACGGCGGCCGCCACGCGCTTCGCCATGGCGATGATAGACCATGAGACCTTCGGCCGACTGGGCGTTTGATCGCCGGCTTCCATTTGGAGACTGTCGGCCGCGCCATAGAGCCGGCACGCTGATGTGCTGAAGTAGAGCCACAAGGCCGCAGGCGAGGAAAGAACGATGCAAGTCCGCAAGCTCGACGGAGCGTTCGGGGCCAAAATATCGCGCATCGACATCGCCCGCGCCGATGACGAGACGATCGGCGGTCTCGTCGACTTGCTGTACCAGGATCAGATCCTGGTCATTCGCCGCCAGTCCCTCAGCGCCGCTGACTACGTACGATTCGGCCATGCCTGGGGGCGACCCTTGCGCTTCTTCGTAGCGTCGCGACGGCGTGACGATTTTCCCGAGTTGATCAAGCAGGACAATTCACCCGAAACGCCGGTCGCCGTGCGCGACGGCGCCAGTCACTGGCATTCCGACAGCGTCTATGAAGAAGTGCCGGCCCGCGTCACCATGCTCTATGGCGTCGAAGCTCCTGACCATGGCGGTAAGACGCTCGTCACCAACTTGGCCCTGGCTTATGAGGCGCTGTCTGCCGAGATGAAGGCGCGGATCGAAGGCCTGGTGGGGCTGCATTCTCCTAGCGGCGGAGCGCCCCTGGAGGGCGAGACGTTCGCCTATGTGGTTGAGGAGATCGCCCGCATGGGCGTACAGCGCCACCCCGTGGTTCTACGTCACCCGATTACCGGCGCGAAGTCGCTGTACCTGTCGGGCTCGGCGTTCGGCATCGACGGTATGGACAAGGGAGAGGGTAAGGCGCTGGTCAGCGAGCTTCGCGCCCATGCTACCCGTCCCGAGTTCGTTACTCGCTACAAGGTGGTGCCAGGAGAGATCTTCATTTGGGACAATTTCGCAACGATGCGCCGGGCGACCTCGATCGAATACTCCGACAAGCCTGGAAAGCGCCGCCTGCTCTATCGTCTGAGCCCCAAAGGACTGCCAAGCCGGTACGCGGCGCAGGAAGCGGCGTGACGGTGTGGTCGGCGCACACCGCTCCGGATGCGGCGTCCCGCTTGTTCCGGCTGGACGGCAGGATCGCGCTTGTGACCGGTGCTTCTCGTGGTCTGGGGCTGGAGATGGCGGTCGCGCTGGCATCTGCTGGCTCGACCGTTCTGGTCAACAGCCGGGACGCGGCGAAAGCCGAGCGTATCGCCAGCGAGTTCCGCGAGACGGGACTGGCGGGCGAGGCGCTGCCCTTCGATCCTGCCGATGAGCAGGAGACCATCGAGGCGCTGGCTCGGGCGGGTGAGCGGCACGGCCGCATCGACATCCTGATCGCGAACGCAGCGGCGCGCATGCGCCGACGCTTCGAAGCGATCACGCCAATGGATTTCGCAGGGCTGATCGATACCAACCTGCTCGCCGTGCAAGGCCTGTGCTGGCATGCCATGCCTTACCTGAAGCGCTCGACTGCTGCGCGAGTGATCCTGATCAGCTCGATCAGTGCCAGGCGTTCCCTGCCGAGTGTTGCCGCCTACGCCACGTCCAAGGGC
>CAJYHD010000328.1 GCA_913773715.1 uncultured Sphingobium sp. | reverse complement strand
TTTCTGCAAAGGTTGCAAACGCATGGGCCGAAAATTTTATTCAGACGAATTTGGAACGCAAGGTACAGGCAACGTCCTACGGCCGAAACCTTTTGCAACGCCAGCTTGCACAGACCAAAGAACGCTTGGATGAGTCACAGCGACAGCTGGTCGGTTACGCATCGGCGCAGCGGATTATCAATCTTCCTGCGCAGACGGGCGGCGACGGAAAGACGACGGCCGAACGTTCGATCGTCGCCGATGACCTTGCGGCGCTGAACGCCGCGCTGGGTCAGGCGACGGCAGACCGCATTCAGGTGGAGGCTCGTTATCAACAAGCCGGCCGCGCGGGCGCGTCAACCGAGGCATTGCGCAATCAGGCGATCAATGCGTTGCGTCAGAAGCGTGCGGAACTGGCTGCCGAGTATCAGCGATTGATGGTTCAGTTCGAGCCGGAATATCCGACGGCACGCGCAATTCAGTCACAGATCGATCAATTGGATCGATCGATTGCAAGGGAGGAAGGGCGGGTTTCCGGTTCTCTCCTGGCGGATTATCGCGAAGCGCAAGAACGCGAGCGGCAGCTGAAAGCAAAGGTCGATGAACTGAAATCGAGCTACCTCGACCTTCGCCGACGCTCGATACAGTACAACATCTATCAGCAGGAAGTTGATACCAACCGCGCTCTGTATGACGGGTTGTTGCAACGTTTCAAGGAGATTGGTGTCGCGGGGGGAGTGGGCGTCAACAACGTCTCGGTGGTCGATCCCGCCGATGTGCCTCAGAAGCCGTCTAGCCCGCGTCTGCTGATCAACCTGATGGTGTCGCTGCTCGCAGGATTGGGGCTCGGTACATTGCTGGCATTCGGGCTGGAACAGATCGACGAGGCGATCGCCGATCCTGGCGAAGTCGAGCGCAGGCTGGGCCTGCCGCTGCTGGGTGCGGTACCCAAGCTTGATAGCGGAACGCCCAAGGAGGCGCTGCTCGATCGTAAGTCCGATCTCGTTGATGCCTATCTGGCGGTACAGACGAATCTTGCCTTCACTACCGAGCATGGCGTGCCGCGGTCATTCGCTGTCACCTCGACCCGACCTGCAGAAGGCAAGTCGACGACGGCGCTGGCGCTGGCGACGACGCTGTCGCGCGCGCAGCGCAAGGTTATCCTTGTCGATGGTGACATGCGTTCGCCGTCGGTGCACCACTTGGGCGGAGTAGGTCACGAATACGGATTAAGCAATTTTCTGTCGGGGCATGACGACATAGAGGCCATGATCTTTCCCATGTCGGATCTTGGCTTCACCGCCATGTCGGCGGGCCCGATCCCGCCAAACGCGGCCGAATTGCTGACAGGCGCTCGATTGTCGGTGCTGATTGAACGATTGCTGACCATGTACGATCACGTCGTGATCGACAGTCCGCCGGTCATGGGGCTGGCGGATGCACCGCTGATTGCAAGTCGAGTCGAGGGGGTGATCTATGCGGTCGAATCCCATGGTATCCGATCAAGCGTGGTAAAGACCGCCCTCGGCCGTTTGGCCAGCGCGAACTCGCGCGTGATAGGCGGTGTGCTGACCAAGTTTGAAGCGCGCAAGGCACACTACGGCTACGGCTATGAGTATGGCTACGGTTATGGCCGTGGGGACGGCGCCAAGGCAAACGGCTGATGCGACACCGTGGCGTACAAGTGCGGAGATCGCCGGTTGAGTGGACGGTTCGCGCTTTGCTTGCCGTCGTGGCGCTTCTATTGGGATATATTTCTGCCGCGCAGACTCTCGGCTACGTGTTGCGCATCGGCGATCCGGAACGTGGCCATCTGCTAGCCCCGCGTGATGGCCGCATAACGGCGCTGCTGGCGCAGCGCCGCTCCGGGGTGGACGCGTCGCCGACCGATCGGAAGGAAGCCGACAAAATCGCATGGCGCGCTTTGTGGCAGGAGCCGACCGCTGTCGTGGCGGTGTCGACCCTGGGCCTCAACGCGCAGTTGCGCGGCGAAACCGAACGTGCGCAGCGGCTGTTTGGTTACTCCCAGGCGCTGACGAGACGGGATCTTCAGACGCAACTCTGGGCGATCGAGGACGCAGTCGGTCGGTCGGACATCGCCGGTGCGCTGCGACATTACGATATCGCGTTGCGCGCGTCGCGCAGCGCCCCGGACCTGCTCTATCCCGTATTGGGGTCTGCGATTGCCGATCCCGATATACGCTCCGCTCTCGTCCGAACGCTGGCCCTCCGGCCGGCGTGGCGCGGCAGTTTCATCGACTATGTTTCCGGAAATGGGCCAGATCCGCTCGCTACCGCGACGTTGTTCATCGCGCTGCGCCGCGCTGGGGTGGAGATACCGGAAAGCGCTGCGGGCACGCTGGTCAGTACGCTGGTGTCGCGTGGGCGTATCCCGCTAGCGTGGCGCTATTATGCCGCGACGCATCCGGGCGCGGATAGACGCTCGTCGCGTGACCCCAATTTCACCGCAAGACCAGGTACTCCGTCGCCGTTCGACTGGATTATGATCAATGATGGTGGCGTGAGCGCCTCTTTCCAGCAGGGGGATGATGGCGGACTGGTCGATATCGCCGCCCCGGCAAGTGTGGGCGGGCCCGTCATCGAGCAGATGCAGGTTCTGCCATCTGGCGACTATCGGCTGGAAGGGCAGATTACCGGCATCGAAGATCAGCGGAATGCACCTTACTGGCTGCTGCGTTGCCAAGACGGTCGTGAGGTCGGACGCGTCTCCACCGCAAGCGTGCAGGGTAGTGATCGGTTTGCCGGACGGCTGACCGTTCCGGGTAATTGTCCGGTCCAGATGCTGGTACTCATGCTCCGGCCGTCCGACACTATTTCAGGGGTCGCGGGGCAATTGCGTTACACACGGCTGACGCCCGTGCGACCCAGCTCATGACGGTGACCGAAAGGACCCTGATGACAACGAGGCGTGTCATATTCTGCTGCCTGGCGGTTGTCCTTCATGCGTCATCCGCGCACGCACAGTTCATGCAGAAGACGGATGTGCCGGAATCATCTGCAGGGCAGGTGGGCCAGCGGCGGCAGAAGAACGACAATGCGATCGGGACGGTGCCAACCCGGCTGGAAAGCCGCATTGCGACACGAATCTCATCGCGCATCCGTAACCGCATCGATCGTTACTACACCCCACAAGCGGGAGCGGCCGCGTCGATCGATGCGGCCGCCGGACAGGTCCGGCGAGCGACGCAGGTTCCGAACCGATAAGCCGCAGCGGTGAGGCGATCCACCTTTCCGCTCATATCACGTGGATTCCCGATACGATGTGACTGGCCATCAGGGCATAATGCTCTTGGCTGTAGGCCAGATCAGCCGCAAATTCGGCGAGGCTCCATCCTTTGTCCAGGCGATCGGTGTAAAAGGCCAAGCCACCGGCGTCGGGCATGCGATCGAGGGAGTTGACGTAGAAAGCCTCGACAATCTGTGCATTGCCTTTCCCGGCCGTCAAAGCCCTGAATTCTGCAGAACTCGATAGATCCGATGCGACTTGCGTTAGTGTCATCGCATTTGCCTTCACCCGCTCGGCGTAGAACGTCAGGCCACCTTCATCGGGAAGCCGGCCCATGAAGCTGTCATAGAGCAGCGCCACGTTCTGATAGATGTCGTCAGTATTGAAAAACCCCTGTGCGACCAGCCCGGCGGTAAGGCTGCGATGCTCGGCGGATTCAGAGAGTTCGACCGCAAAACTGCCGCGGCTCATCCCCTTGTCAAGCGCCGAGGTATAGAAAACTGCGCCCCCAGCATCAGGAGCGCGCTTCAGGGCATGACCGTATACGTAATCGACGAAAGCGGCGTTGGTCAGCCCGCCGGTGACGGTTGCAAATTCGGGTGAACTGGCAAGGTCAGTGGCGGCGACGGACAATGCCATTCCCTGATCCTCTATACGGTCGACGTAGAAGTCGAGTCCGAGCTTGTCCGGTGCGCGTCCAAGAATCGTATCATACAATCGAATGATCTTCGCAGCTGCGCTATCAGGATCCGATGTCAGTACACCGTCGCGGAAGATGATGCTTTCCACATTCGCGAAAGTATCGATACCTTCCGCACTTGTGATGCGTATGCTAGAGCCATTCTCCGTAATCTCTACAGTACGAAACAGGGTCGAATATTGCGCTCGATCCTGTCCGAGGCCGCCGTCGAGCGTGTCGTTGCCGATGCCCCCTGACAGATTATCCTGACCGTCTCCGCCGAATAGTAGATCGTCCCCGCTTCCCCCGCTGAGAAAATCGTCTCCTGTCCCACCGAGCAAATTATCCTGACCGTCTCCACCGAAGAGTAGATCGTCGCCGCCGAGTCCCTCCAGGCGATCGTTGCCGGCAAGGCCTTCCAACCTGTTGGCTACGGCGGAGCCAATCACGAGATCGCCGAAGGCGCTGCCCGCGCCATTCTCGAAATTGAGCAAAATGAGATCCACGCTGCCATCGGAAGCCATACTTTCGCCAAGCTTGAGCGTGATCGCCGACGAGGCGTTGAGAAACGAAACCAAATCCGTCCCAGAGCCGCCATCATAGCGAATGCCGGTAACGCCGTGCCCAGAAAGTAGGTCGAACCGGTCGGAGCCGGCACCGCCGTCGACAAGGCCTGCGACGAAGGCGGTGCGGGAGGTTTCGATGTAGCGATCGCTGCCATCGCCTAGCAGGACGGAGCCGCTGATCCGCCCGGCATTCCGCACAACATCGTCGGCACCCTTCAGGTCTATGTCGTGGGAGATCAGTCCATTGTTCACCACCGTCTGTATGCCGCCTACGGTGTTCGTCGCCTCCAGCGAGTTATCGATGATCGTGCCGACGTTGCTGTCCGCCTGAATGGTGATCTGGCTTTGACCTGACGCCTCGATCGTGACGTTCGGACGGTCGGATGCCTCTATCACGACCCCAATTGGTGCATCGTTTGAGAATGTCCCGGAGATCTTAATCGTCGCCAAGTCGGCTAGATGCGCAATGCGATGCTGTGCACTCGTGATGAACCCTGATCCGATGACGAGCTTCTCGAAATTGGTGAATTGGGAGAGGTCGACCACATTGTCGCGCAGCGTGCTGAACTGGATGGTATCAACACCGCTTCCGCCGTCGACCCTTCCGACAGGCTGGGTCACGATATTCTGAAAAGAGGTCATAGAGACGACGTCGTCCCCCTCGTTCAACGCAGTCAGTCCGGATATATTGACGTTGCCGACGAAGCTGACGAACTCGCGATCAGCCGATCCTTGAAGAGAGCCGATGTTCGTGTCCGGACCCAACGTAATGCTTACATGGGAAATCGTGATCGTGGCATTGGGCAGGTCGGCGCCATGCAATTGCACGTAGCCGGATGACGAATCCGGACCGGTGAACGAAAGCTCATTCACATCGGCGCTTCTCATGGAGAAATAATAATTTTCACCATCCGTCAATTTCCGTACGTTGATCCGCTCAAAACCTCTAATATTCATATAGTTGGTATTGCTGGTTTGGATATCCAGCGTGTCATATCCGATGCCGCCGTCGAAAAGCGTATATGTATAGGCGGACGAAAGTTGGCGAACGATCAGCGTATCGTTTCCCGTGCCCAATCGAATGGGACCGTCATAGTTTCCACCGTCATGGATGAACGTGTCGTCTCCACCTCGCAGGTCGACACCGCCGCCAATGAAACCGCTGGAAACCAACGTGTCCTGCTGTTCGGAGCCCACGATGGCGGTCCCGCTGACACTTTCCACCCGGGCACCGGCTTCGTTCACGATACGATTTCTATAGCCGGTCAGCATGATGGCCGCGCCGTTCGTTCCTCGGACGATGCCGCCATTCTGATTCAGAAGGGTGTTGTCATCGCCGCTGATGTCATAACCGATGCTGTCTTCTATCAACTCGCCGTTGATTAGCGTGACACCGCTACCCGAAAATTTGACCATTTGCCGATTGTCCCGCCGATCAGTCGAGCAATTCCGCTCTCCCGGACAAGGCTAGCGAGTAGGATGGTCTTTTGGAATAGTTGTCGCCTCGTATCTGCCGACGTGCTTCATGTCATCGGGGGCACGGTGACCGCAGTATGCTATCGCCCACAGCGGGGTAGGTTGAAACCCGCTCGTCAGCCCGCTGGGGTGGGGGGGAGGCATGTCAGAACGAGCGGATAACCCGCTGGTGTTCGGCCACCCGTCGTATCGTCGACTTGAACGTGACAATGCCCTCGTCGTAACCTCACACCAGCTGGCGCGTGAGGCGCTGTTCCCGGCTGCGGCGCAGCGTGTAGCCGACCGCGCCGAAGCCGAGCATCAGCAGCGCCCAGGTCGCCGGCTCGGGCACCGCGCCGCCGGTCGCGCCGCTGCTGGTGAAGCGGAAATTGGCGTCGCAGATGCCCTTGGTGCAATTGCTCGCCGCGTTGAACG
>CAJYHD010000327.1 GCA_913773715.1 uncultured Sphingobium sp. | reverse complement strand
GGCGAGCGCGCGGGCAAGCACCGCCGCATCACTCGGCCGCCGTTTGGCGACTTCATCCGCGACGGTCTTGGCAACTTCCTCTGCGGAGCGCGGGTGATCGGCCGAGATCGCGCGCCCCAGCAAGGCGACGGTTTCATCGGCGCCCGACAAGAACGCAATATCGTGAAAGCGGCCCTGCACCTTCGCCCATTCCTGCCGTGCGTCGCGGGCGGCGCGGGCGGCATATTGTTCGAATGACTGGTGCAGGATGCCGATGACGACCAGCCGGCCCTTGCTGCGCGTCGCATGTTCGGCGAGATCTTGCAGCAAATGCACATCACCGCCTTCGAGCGCTTCATGCTCGAGCAGTTTGCCAAGTTCGTCGAGGATCAGCAGCGTTCCGCTCGACACGGTTTCGCCGCCGGCGATCAATGCCGCGATCAGTTTGTCGTCGCTCGCGCTATGCGCGGCGACATCGGCCGAGCTCCAGTCTAGCGCGATCGTCGCCGCTTCGATGATCGCATCGCGCAGCCGCTGCCGGCTCCCGGTGACCGCCACTACCTTCCAGCGGCCATTGGGTTCGGGGAAGGCTTCGGTGTAAAGTCGGCTCAGCGCTTCGCCGGCGATGTCGCGCGCGATCTTTCGATTGCCCTTGGCGCCCGCGACCAGATTGGCGAGCAACAGTGCCGCGCTCGATTTGCCCCCGCCATAGGGGCCGGTCCACGTGAACGCGCCCTGATGGCTGTCGCACTGGCTGTCGCCGAGCGTCTTCAAGGCCTTGGCGACGCTGGCTTGCATCACATAGCCGAGCAGCGGCGGGGTTCCGTTGAGGTCGGCGTCGAGCCGGGCCGAACGCGCGAACCGCCGGTCGATCGTGACGATCGCGGAGAGCTTGGTCATGCCGCCGCCTCCAGCGGCGATGGACGCGGATAGGCTAAAGGAAGGGTGGTCAGCGGATCAAAGTCCGACACGCGCTGGATCTGGCGCAGGCCAGCAGTATCGACCCACTTCCAGGCATCGTTGGTCAGAACGTCGAGCCGCATCAGCCGGGTGATGACGCTGTCCTCGTCGAGCTTGAACACGCGTCCGGGCGACCCCGGCGCATAGCATATCTGCTCGGCGGTCAACGTCGTCGCATGGCCGCTGCGCGCCCAATAGTCGCCGAGAGCAAAAGCGAAGACGGCATCGCTGAGGCTCGGTTTAGGACCGCGGACGAACTCATACCAGCCGCCAAGCCGCGCTTCGCGAATGATCGCGAGTTCGGCGAGCAAGGGCTCTGCGGCATCTTCGTTGAGCGCGTCACCGCGCCGGACATAGCTCCGCAGGAACACCTCGATGTCGCGCTTCAGGGTGCCGCGGGTCGCGCGCCAGCCATTTTCCTCGACCAGCGCGAAGATTTCCTCGAGCAGGATCGCGGGGTCGAACTCGATCGCACTCAGAAGATTGAACGCATAATAGGCAGTGGTGGTCATGTCCGGCGTCGAGGCGACATGCCAATGGGCGAGCCACACGGTCGCAGCCTGTTCGAGATAGGGATCGAGGCCGTCGTCGGCGAGTACAGCCTTCCCGAGCCGGGTCGGCGCGATCATGCGATCCTGTTCGGCAAAGAAGCCGGTCGCCAGCGCCCAATAGCGCATCGAGGCAGCCATGTTGCGACCCACACCGAAACGCGCAATTGCCGCTTGTTCCTGGAATGTTCTTATGTCAGCGCTATCGCCGACAGCATCAAATGCCTTTTTCAACCATAGGAGGCGCAGCGGAAATGTTTCATGACCGGCAAACTGCCCTCTCGAATCAAATTTTACCGATCCCCGCCGCATCGCGTGGTACGCTACTGGCGAACCTCTCCAGCCGCAAGTCTAGATCGGTCTGTAGCGAGGGCAATGCGCTCAGCTGCTGCCGCGATTGCAGCGTCATCGAGGTAGCGGTGGCAGAATATGCGGACGACTTCACGCGCCATTTCTTCAGAAAATCCAATAGCTTCAAGAACATGAGATCGTTTGATTTGGCCCGATGTGCACGCCGAACCGGTCGACAGCGAAACGTCGCGCGCCAGACTGACGCACAGCCGGTCGGCATCGACGTCGACGAGCTGGAGCGCCGCGCTGCCTGGCACCACCGGGGCGTCACCCGTTATCCGTCTGAACCGCAATTGGTGTTTGGCGAGGCCCGCGAGCAGCGTGTCAATCAACGCCTCGCCGTGACGGCGATCCTGATCGAGGCTGGCGCGCGCGGCCTTGGCGGCAGCGCCGAACCCGGCGATCAGGGCAACCGGCTCGGTGCCGGGACGCATCGCATCCTGCTGTCCGCCGCCATGAATCAGCGGTATCGGCTTGGGCGCATTGGCGGCCACGTAGAGTGCGCCGATCCCCATCGGACCGTAGCATTTATGGGCCGAAAGGCTGAGATAATCGACATCAAGGTCGAGTACATCGACCGCAATTTTGCCCGTCGCCTGTGCAGCATCGCTATGAATGAGGCCTCCGGC
The DNA here is from genome assembly GCA_913773715.1 of uncultured Sphingobium sp. The sequence continues at coordinate 222 of CAJYHD010000327.1, read as the reverse complement.
GGCATGGACGTATTCAGCCGCCTCAGCGACCGGTTGGATTGCGCCGGTTTCGTTGTTGACCAGCATGATCGAGGCGAGCAGCAGATCCTCGCCCATGAGCGCAGCGAACACGTCAAGATCGAGCCGACCGTCCGGCGTGACGGGCGCAATGCTGAGCGTGAAGCCTTGGGCTGCCAGCACCTGCGCGGGTTCGAGCACTGCCTTATGCTCGATCGCCGACAC
>CAJYHD010000326.1 GCA_913773715.1 uncultured Sphingobium sp. | reverse complement strand
AAATCGGCGAGATTGAAGATGGCGTCGCGGTTGATGGCTTCGGGGATGATCTGCGGTCCGTCATTCATGGCGATGAAGCCGACGACGAGGAAACCCGACCCCTTACGCTGTTCAAGATCGCGGATGCGGTTGGCGCGGTTGCCTGCGCCAAGGACGACGAGACGGCGCTTGAACGCTTCGCCGCCGAGCATCGAGCCGAGCAACAGGCGCACCGCCACCAACAGCGTCATGGCAAGGCCCATCGCGTAGAGCGAATTGGAGCGCCAGAGCGTCATGCCCGGCAGCAGGAAATACAGAACCGAGAGGAAGATGACGCCAAGCGACACGGCGACGAGCAGGCGCGCAAAGGCGTAGCGGATCGATTGCAGCGCTTCAGTGCCATAGACGCCGACGGCGATCATGGCGATCTGAATCGATAGCGCGAAGCTGCTCAGGGGGCCGACACGGTTCGACACATGATCGATGTTCATGCCGATCTGGTGTGCGCGAACGATCCAACCAGCCTCCGCCGCGCCGAGCAGCAGCACGAAGTCCAACAGGCCGAGCAAAAGCACAGCGTGGGGGACATAATGTTTGAACAACCGGATCATCGTCGCGCATTTCCCGAGGATCGTCGGAGGACGATCTTACAGGCCGGAGCAGAATTTACACCATCTGTAATCTATTCCGACACGGCGCGTAGCATGACCGAAAATGACGAAGAAATACTGAATAGATCGACAAGAGCCGGATATTATTGGTTTTTGCGGAAGTCCTGCGCCGCGTTGCGCGCGGAATCGCCAACCTTGCGAGCCGCATCGTCCACCGCTGCCGCCGCCTTCGTCACACTTTCCGCCGGCCGGTCGCGCCGCTTTTCATTGGTCATGTAAAAGAAGCTGACCGCCAAAAACACTGCGATCGCCAGCAGCGCAATGATAACGAGCCTGCCATGGGAACCGGGTTCTTCGATCGGGTCTGACGGTCTGTGTCCGTCATCAAAATGTGTACGCATTTCACCTCTCCTTGCCGTGAACAACGGGCAAGGAGATTAGGCGTTCCGAAGATTGACTGGGTCAATCCTCGCGCGGGGTATAGTCGCGACCACGGCTCAGACGATCGACGTCGTCCATAATCTCATCCAATACGGCGCTGTCGCGATGTTCCTGGCTGCGGCGCGAGGGCAGATCGCCATTTTCGAGGATTTGCTCCAGAGCGGCGCGACCGCGCGCGACACGGCTCTTGATAGTCCCGACCGCCACGCCGCATATCTCGGCCGCTTCTTCATAAGCGAAACCACCCGCACCGACCAGGATCAGGGCTTCACGCTGAGGCTGAGGCAATTGCAACAATGCGCGCTGCATGTCGTTGAGTTCGACATGCTTGTCTTGTCCAGCGGGCGCCGCGAGAATGCGGTCAGCGGTCAGATCGTCCCAATCGCCGCGGAAACGAGAGCGGCGCATCTGCGAGAGATAATGGTTGCGCAGGATGATAAAGGTCCAGGCGCGCATGTTGGTGCCAGCCTGGAAACGGCTGCGCGCCGCCCATGCCTTCAACAGGGTTTCCTGAACGAGATCGTCGGCAACATCCCGGTTGCCCGAGAGAGAACGACCGAATGCGCGAAGATGCGGGATGACGGCTGCCAATTCCCGCTTGAAGTCGGCATCGGACAAAGCCGCGCGTTCCTCAACCACATCGATGCGGCCTACGTCTTCATTCATGGGAGCGCCCCCCGTGCTGACTGTCGCTCTCGCCGCATGAACCGACGTCGTCAAAGCCATATACTCGCCCACATCCTAAACCGAAAATTCGAAAGACCCAAATCTTTTACCGTCAGCGCCAAAGAACGAACGCCATGACGAGGATCGCGAGCGCTAAAGAGATTCCGAGCACATATCGACCGACATGCTCGGTTGAACCGCCACGCGCCTTTTCGGTCGGTATATGCTGTTCGTGATCCACCATGGACCTTCTCCCGATCGTTACGCATATTTAACGCGAGGTGCGATCGGGAGTTCCGCCGATAGAAAATATGCCGGATTTTCAAGCGGGAGCGGTCGCCTCGTCAAAGAAGAGCGCCTGCGAGATGGCGGCCTTGACCGTCGAGCGCTGAAAAGGCTTGGTGATGAGGAAGGTCGGCTCCGGGCGTTCGCCTGTCAGCAGGCGCTCGGGGAAGGCGGTGATGAAGATGACTGGCACCGAGAATTCGGCGAGAATATCCTTCACCGCATCGATCCCGCTGCTGTCGTCGGCAAGCTGAATGTCTGCGAGGACGAGGCCCGGACGCTCTGCCAGCGCCTCACGCACCGCATCTTCGCGGGTTACGGCAATGGCGGTCACGTCATGGCCAAGGTCGCGGACGATCGTTTCGATGTCCATCGCGATGATCGGCTCATCTTCGATGATCAGCACCTTGGCACGGGTCTGCGCTTCGATCTCGGTCAGCGCTTCCTCGACCAGCGCTTCGACATCGGCGCTGTCCATGCTGATGAGATAGGCGACATCATCAATCGTGAAGCCTTCGAGCGCGGTGAGGAGCAACGCCTGACGCGGCAGCGGCGTCAGGCGGGCGAGGCGCGCCTGTGCAACGGCTTCCCGACCCGAACCGCCGACCGCCGGAATATCTTCCAGATGCGAGGACGACCAGATAGCATGGAAGGTGCGATAGAGGCCTAGGCGCGGATCGACATCGGAAGGAAATTCTTCAGGCGCGGCCACGATCGCTTCCAGCGTCGCACGGACATAGGCATCACCGTGCGCCTGACTGCCTGTCAGAGCGCGGGCGTAACGGCGCAGAAACGGAAGATGGGGGTGCAGTTGCTGTCCAAGCGACATCGTAAATTAGTCTCCCTGCCCGACAATGGGCTTCGATTTCCGACCGTTCGGAGGCGTCAGGAGAGGATGGATTGTCCGTGCCGCATTGGCAAGCCCGCCCCCTTCGCCATGTCTGGCCACCAGCGTTAAAAAAACGCTTCGGAGTCGGAACCATCGCGGGACAGTTTGGTTTCGCCACCACATGATTTTTTCGATCATATCGTAAATTTCCCGGCAATCGAGTGGTTCTGCGAATTGACGTCGTTCGCAATAACCGCAAAGAACGCGCCGGGCTGATATGCAGAAATGCTTCAGAGGGGCTGATTTTGGTTTCTTCAACGACGGGACGGAAAGTGGCTGGGGGAAGTGAAACAGATATGTCTCCCAAGGAGCCTCGTGCGAAAAAGCGCGGCCCCGCACGCGACGAGAACCACACCGCGCAAGCCTTGCGCAGCGCTTATCAGCGCACGGTCGACGAACAAGTCCCCGACGAGATGCTGGATCTTCTGAGAAAATTGGACTGACGCGGCGATGAATGGGGGCAGCCATCCTCCGGCGGCCCGGTTCCTGAGCACGCCGTTAACCCGCCTGTCGCAATCGACGGGCGTAAAAATGTTCCTGATATTGACGCTGGCGCTGCTGCCGCTGGGTGTGATCGCGCTGGTCGCATCGCTTCAGGCGATCCGTACGGCCGACATGGAAAAGGCCGCCTTGCTCCGCGTTGCCGTCACGCAGAGCGCGCGCAAGCTGACGGCCGATCTGCAATCCGACCGGATCGCGCTGGCGCTGGCCGTGGACACGCTGGCGGAGGCATCGGTCGCGGGCAAAGCGTTCGATCGAGACATTTGCCGACGCCTGTCTGTGTTCCTGACGTCGCAGGATTCACATGGCGCGCAATTTTATATCTTCAATCGCCGGGGAGAGCGTCTATGCGGGTCGGAAGGCAACGAACCGATGGGGGTACCCGCCTCCGCTCGATTTAGCGATCGGCCTGCCGACATTCTTCCCATCTCGCGTCATTTCGTCAGCCGCGTAAAAAGCGCTGATGGGCGGCTCGTGGCGCTTGCTTATTATGATCGTGCGCATCTGGAAAGCGTTGCCGATCCCGCCACCGCCTTGCAAAACCGGCAGCTGACATTGCGTCAGGGTGAGAATGTGCTGGTCATCAGCCGCCCCGGCGTCCGGCTAATGGCGGGACAGCGCAGCAGCCTGTCGGCGCGGCTCGATCCGCCGGACATCGTGCTGACCATGTCGGTGCGCGCCACTGTCGCGGGGGGATCGCGCACCG
>CAJYHD010000325.1 GCA_913773715.1 uncultured Sphingobium sp. | reverse complement strand
TGGGCATCGTGGCGATGCGCAGTAACATGGTTTCGGTGAGCGGTGCAGCCACGGAAAAGGGGCAGGATATCGCCTCTTCACCCCGGATCGCGCGGATCCAGTTCATCTCGTGACCATGCAGCCCGCCGATGATGCGCGGCAGCGATGCGGGCACCTGCGCCGCGCGCTCGCGCACGCCCTCGCCGATCAGCACCGGCTTCTCACCATAGGTGTCGTGCATCAGCATGCCCTGGCTGCCGATATAGAGAACGCCGCCTTCCGGATTCATGACCGCGTTGACCGGAAAGCCCGGCGGGGTTGGCGGCATCAGCCCGCCATCATACCAGGTGAGCTTGACCGGCCCGCCGCGCGCCTTGCCGAAGTCGAAGAAGGTGAGCGAGGCGAGCGGATAGCTGCCGCGTCCATCGCCTTCGGGCAAGTCGGCGGCGCGGTCATTCTGTCCCCAGGCCGAATGTCGGGTCTCCACGCGCGTCGGCAGGCCGGTTTCCAGCGCCCAGACGGGAAAGTCTATCAGGTGTGCGCCCATGTCGCCGATCGCGCCGCAGCCGAACGGCGCCCATCCGCGCCAGTTGAAATGCGCATAGATCGGATTGTAACCCCAATCAACGGTCGATGGGCCAAGCCACACGTCCCAGTCGAACCCGGCAGGCGTCGGCTCGGCGGCGGGGCGTGCTACGCCCTGCGGCCAGATCGGGCGGTTGGTCCACGCATGCACCTCGCGCACGTCGCCGATCACACCGGCACGAATCCATTCGACCACGCGGCGGCCATCGTCGCCCGAATGCCCCTGATTGCCCATCTGCGCGATCAGGCGCGGATTGTCGGCAGCCATTTTGCTGAGCAACCGGCTTTCGCGCACTGTGTAGGTCAGCGGCTTCTGTACATAGACATGGATGCCGCGCTCCATCGCCATCCGCGCGGCGACTGCGTGATGCTGGTCGGGCGTGGCGATGACGACCGCGTCGATATCCTTGCGACTGTCGAACATGCGGCGGTAGTCAGCATATTTGGCAGCCTTGTCATAAGCGGCCTTGAGCGGGGCGCGGCGTGCGATCGGCGCCCCCTGCTTGTCGATGAAGGATTGGGCGACATGCGACAGGTCGGGATCGGCGATGGCCACGATGTTCTGGCTGGTAAGCTGCTCCATGTTCGCGGCGCCCATGCCGCCCGCGCCGATCGCGGCGACATTGACCCGGTCGCTCGGCGAAATCCTTCGCGCGCGCCGCGCCGCGAAGGCGGGCGGCATCGCCAATCCAGCGGCGGTGAGGGCTGCCGCCTTGAGCATGTGGCGGCGGTCGATCGTCATGCAATCCTCCCTGTCTTCGATGCCGCCATTGTCCGTCACTGGCGATCATCGCTTCCGGAGGTAACCATAGCCATGCGGAGCGACTTTTCCAGCGCTCCGTAATTTAATTGTTATCGATGATGGGAAATCTTAACTGGCCAAGTCGAAGGGGAGCATGGCGGCCCTTTTATCGGAAAAGGCCGCGCCCCTCTGGAATCTCCAAGCGCCCAGATTCTTCTGCGTCAGGCGCCGAACCGGTCGCGCAGCGCCAGCATGGCCATTGCCGCTTTGGCCGCTTCGCCGCCCTTGTCCTTTTGATCCTTGCGCGCGCGAACCAGCGCCTGTTCCTCATTCTCGACGGTCAGAATGCCGTTGCCAATGGCAATGGCATCCATGCTGAGTGCCATCAGGCCGCGTGCGCTCTCATTCGAAACGATCTCGAAATGATAGGTCTCGCCACGGATCACCACGCCGATCGCGATGAATCCGTCATAGCGGCCGGTTTCCGCCGCCAGGGCGATCGCACCGGGAATTTCCAACGCGCCCGGCACCGTTACCACTTCATGGCGGTGGCCCGCTTCCTCAAGCGCGGCAACCGCGCCTTCGATCAGCAGGTCGTTGAGATGGTCATAGAAGCGCGCTTCGACGATCAGGAATTTCGCCATGATGAACCTGCCTTGCTCTGGAGTTCGCGTTAAAGCTCGATCGCGCGGTGCCCAACCACGGACAGGTCGTAGCCGTCAAGCGCAATCAGGCTGTGCTGGCTGTTGGTCAACAGGATCATGTCATGCACGCCCAGTTCCGCCAGCAGCTGTGCGCCGACGCCATAATTGCGCAACGCATCCATGTCGCCGGAAACCATGCCCGCCTGCATCTGCACCATCCGGGAAAGCAACTCGGGGTCGTCCCCGCGCAGCGCAACGATGATGCCTGATCCGGCTTCACCGATCATTTCCATGCAACGCTGCAACATGCGCGAGCGCGGACCTTCCTGCCCGAACGTATCGCTGAGCGGCGCAAACTGATGCATCCGCACCAGTGTCGGCTCATCAGGGATGACATGACCCTTTTGCAGCACCAGTTGCTCACTCTGCGTCGCGCGGTTGTAGAAGGTGATCGCCTTCCACTCGCCGCCCCATTTGCTTGTAAAGGACGCTTCTGTCCGGCGCTCGACCATATGGTCATGGCGGCGGCGATAGGCGATGAGGTCGCGGATCGTGCCGATCTTCATCTTGTGCTTCTGCGCGAAGGGGATGAGGTCGTCGAGCCGGGCCATCGTCCCGTCCTCCTTCATCACTTCGCAAATGACGCCCGACGGGTTGAGGCCTGCAAGGCGCGCGACGTCGACTGCCGCCTCGGTATGCCCGGTGCGCACCAGCACGCCGCCATCCTTGGCGATCAGCGGGAAGACATGACCCGGCGTCACGATGTCGGCGCGACCCTTCGATCCATCGATCGCGACCGAGATGGTGCGTGCGCGGTCGGCGGCGCTGATCCCGGTTGTCACGCCCTCGCGCGCCTCGATCGACACGGTGAAGGCGGTTTCGTGCCGCGTGCCATTGTTGCGGCTCATCAGGTCTAAGCCCAGCGTCTCGACCCGATCGCGCGTCATCGCAAGGCAGATGAGGCCACGTCCGTGCGTCGCCATGAAGTTGATCGCATCGGGTGTCGCCATCTGCGCCGGAATGACGAGGTCGCCCTCATTTTCCCGATCCTCGTCATCGACCAGGATGAACATGCGCCCGTTGCGCGCTTCGTTGATGATCTCTTCGGGAGAAGCGAGCGCAGTGCCGCCCTCGCGCTTCAGTATATAGGTTTCCAGCTTGCCCAGCGTGTCGGCGGTCGGGTTCCAGTCAATTTCGCCCAGCTTGCGCAGCGAATTGGCGTGCAGCCCTGCGGCGCGCGCCAGACCAGACCGCGACATCCCACCCTCCGAGACGAGAGTTCGAACCTTATCGATCAATGTGGACGACATGCGACGGCGACTCCTGCTGCCCTTCAGATGCCGCCCATATCACATTATAATGTGATTATTGCAAGTACGCTTTCACATTAGCGCGCTGCGCGAAGGCTCTGCATTCGATCAAGGTATCGGGCCAGAACGTCGATCTCGATATTGACTTTTGCACCCTCCGCCAGCCGGTTGAGCGTCGTCACGTCCCATGTGTGCGGGATGAGGTTGACCGAGAAATGTGCGCCGCCCTCGACATCGCGCACATCGTTGACGGTCAGCGACACGCCGTCGATCGTCACGCTACCCTTGGGAGCGATCAGCGGAGCGAGCGCCGCATCGATCGCAATGCCAACGCGATGGCTATCACCTTCGGCGCAGACGCCGACCACGGTGCCGAGGCCATCGACATGGCCCGTGACGATATGCCCGCCCAGTTCGTCGCCGACCTTGAGCGCGCGTTCGAGGTTGAGGCGACCATCTTTCTCCCACAGCCCCTCCGCCGTCCGCGATACCGTCTCCGCCGACAGGTCCACCGCGAACCAGTCCGCGCCCTTTTCCACGACCGTCAGGCATGCGCCCGAACAGGCGATCGATGCGCCGATCGCGACACCTTCCATGTCATAGCCGCAGCCGATCACGAGGCGCAGGTCGCCCCGCTGCTCGGCCGAGCGAATGGTGCCGATGTCGGTGATGATGCCGGTGAACATGCCTGATCCTATCGCGTGCGGGACGGGGAGGGGACTTAGGCGCTCTCCACCCGTTCGTAAACCTCCAGCCCATCGGCGCCCAGCCGTCTCGCATCGGTCAACCGCCAACGGCCATGCGCTTCGGAGAGATCGTCGAGTCCAATATCGCCGATGCCCGCCAGCCCATCGCCGATGATGATCGGCGCGCGATAGAGGAGCAGCCGATCGACCAGCCCCGCGCGCAGGAAAGCCGCCGCCGTCTGCGCCCCGCCTTCGACCAGAAGGTGATCGACCCGCGCGAGACTCGCGATATCTTCCGGTGTGCCGATCCGCTCCCATCCGGCGGGTGCTGCCTCTCCGCTCAGGACAATACGGCGCGGGCTGCGATACTCCAGCCCCGCCACACGCACGTCGAGCGACGGCGCATCGGTCCGCAGCGTGCCGCCGCCGACAAGAATCGCATCATGGCGCGCCCGCTCGACATGGGCATGGGCGCGCGCATCCGGCCCCGTGATCCAGCGGCTGCGCCCATCGGCCAGCGCGATCCGCCCGTCGAGCGACAGCCCGAGCTTCAGCGTCACATGCGGTCGTCCGATCGTCTGGCGCAGCACGAAGCCCGCCATCGCCCGCACGGCTTCGCGCGCCATCAAGCCCATCTCGACCGCGATGCCGTGCGCGCGCAGATAGTCGGCGCCTTGGCCATCCGTGCGCGGATCGGGATCGCGCAGCGCGATCACGACGCGCTCGACCCCGGCGCGCACCATCAGGTCAGCACATCGCGGCCCACGTGGCGACAGATGAAAACAGGGTTCCAGCGTGACATAGACGGTCGCGCCCCGCGCCCGGTCCATCGCCTGTTCCAGCGCCTGCGCCTCGGCATGGGGGCGCCCGCCCTTTTGCGTCCAGCCGCGTCCGACGACGCAGCCATCGCGCACGATCAGGCAGCCGACATTGGGGTTGGGGGTGGATAGCCCGCGCCCACGCCCCGACAGCGCGATCGCCGCCGCCATGTAGCGCGCATCGTCAGCGGGCGAAGGCGTCCTGCTCAGGGCTGCGTCGCTCCACCGGGTTTGACGACGGGAGCGACGTTGCCCTGCGCGGTCGGGTCCGAGCCTTCCGCCTCCGCCTTGGCAAGCCGTTGCTCCAGCAGCTTGTTTATCGCGACTTTCGCTTCCTCGCGCCGGGCGGTGTTGCGTTTTTCCTCGGCGCGCCACTCGATGCCGAACGCGTCGGCATAGCCCTGCATTTTCTTCTGCTGCTGCACCAGCGCCGCCTCGCGCTTGGCGAAGTCGATCTTCTGTTGCAGGATGATCGCCGCGTCCGAGCGGTTCGCGTCCCAGCTTTCGACATAGATGATCTTGTTGCGCGTCGGCATCGTGTTGGTGTTGGCGTCGACGATGAACGCCCACACGATCACCCAGGTGAAGGCCGCAGCCAGCCCCAGCAGGGGCCATTTATGGCTGCGCTGTTGCTTGAAATAGCTCCAGAAGTCACCAAGCGCGCTTTGGGGGGAAACAGGGCGGGGAAATATCGGCATGGGACTCACTATAAGCGAGGCAGAGCCGGTATGCAAAAGCGGGATAAAGCGGCGATCTCTCGAAAAGACCACCGCCTCATCGCTGGTTCAGCCGAAGGCCACGCCGCCGCCACTGCTGGGTGCCGATGGACCGGCGGGCGGCGTCGGCGGCGTCGGATCGACCGTCACAGGCTGATCGCCCTCGACCAGCGCCACCGCCTCCGCCTCGCTTTCGACCGAGGGCGGCGATCCACGCAGCGGCATGCCCGCCGTTTCACGTACCGTCAGCATCGTGATGATTCCGATCGCTGCCGCGCCCATCAGATAATAGGCGGGGATGAGTGGGTCGCCCGTCTGCTGCACCAGCCAGGCGGTAACCAGCGGAGTTGTGCCGCCGAACAATGATACCGACACATTGAAGGTGATCGAGAGCGCACTATAGCGGACCGGCGTATAGAACAAGGCGGGCAGGGTCGAGGGCATCGAACTGGTGAAGCAGACCAGCGCCAGCCCAAGCAGCATCAGCCCGACAAAGATCAGCACGTCGTCACCCGTGCCGATCAGCCACATGCAAGGCATTGAAAGCAAGATGAGTGCTGCGCACGCACCGATGATCATCGGCCTTCGGCCTAGTCGATCGCTGAACACGCCGCCGACGATGTTGAGCGGCATCATCACCAGCATGACGAGCAGGATCAGCAGCAGCCCCTTGGTCTCGGCATAGCCCATCGTCACGCTCAGATAACTCGGCATGTATGTGAGCAGCATATAATCGGTGACGTTGAAGACCAGCACCAGCCCGACGCACTTCAACAACTGGCGCCATTGGCTGGCGAAAAGGTGGCGCAAGCTTGGGCGATTCAATTCGCGTTGATCCGACTGCTCGCTAAAGGTTTTGAACGCGGGCGTCTCCTCCAGCTTCAACCGCATATAGAGGCCGAGCAACCCCAGCGGACCCGCGATCAGAAACGGAACGCGCCAGCCCCATTCGAGCATCTGCACGTCGGTGAGCGACATCTGAAGCGCCGTCACCGTCCCTGCGCCCGCGATATAGCCGCCGAGCGTCCCGAATTCGAGCCAGCTTCCCATCAATCCGCGCCTGCGGTCTGTGGAATATTCCGCGACGAAGGTCGCTGCGCCGCCATATTCGCCGCCGGTAGAAAAGCCTTGCACCATGCGCGCGGTCAGCAGCAGGATCGGTGCCCAGATGCCGATCCGGTCGTAGGACGGGATGAGGCCGATGACGAACGTACCTGCCGCCATCAGGATCATGGTGAAGGCTAGAACCTTGTGACGACCATATTTGTCGCCCAATGGTCCGAAGACCAGCCCACCGATCGGCCTTACAAGGAAAGCGACGGTGAAGGTCGCGAGCGTCGCGATCAGTTGCGCTGTCGGGTCGCTGCCGGGGAAGAAGACATGGCCGAGCGTGACGGCGATATAGCCATAGACGCCGAAGTCGAACCATTCCATCGCATTGCCGAGTGCCGCTGCGCCCACCGCGCGATTGACGGCGGACCGATCGACCAGGGTCACATCATCGATCGCCAGATCATGACGACGTTTAAACCATCCCACATGCGCGTGTCGCGCAGAGGCTTTCGACATAAGCATCTCCATTGGCACCGGAACGGCACACGAAGACGCGCGCAACGAGCAAACCGGTAAGCGCGACCAGTACCGGTCGCGAAAAAAGACAGGACGCCCCCGAAGGCGCGTCCTTGGAAATGCTCCGCTATACTATGTTATCCCTGCAATCCTCTGCATGGGGGCAGGCCGTTCCTTTACAGCGATGGAACGGGCTAAGATCGTCAAGATGTCAGCGTAAACCGCACCGTCAGAACCTTGGCCGATGCCACGGCAATGCCGTCGCGGGTGGCGGGGCGGAAGCGCCACTTTCGCATCGCATGCCGCTGCGTCGCCAACCAGAAGCTGTCATCGGTCGCCGAAATCTTTTCGATCGCCGTGACGCGACCATCCGGGCCGATCGACACGCGCACCGTGACGCTGCCTTCGACGCCTTGCCGGATCATCGTGCCAGGATAGTCGGGCTGAAAGCCCGCCTGCGCCCTTGGATCGATCGCGGCCTCGGTCAACACCGGATCGCGCGGCGGATCGGCGGGGGGCGGGATGATAGTGGGGCCGGCATCTATCGCCGTACCCAGCTTGTCCCAGCCGTTGATCGGCGGGTCCCATGTCAGGGGCACGACCGGATCGACGGCTGTGGGTCGCAATTCGATCGGCTTGCTGAGCGTCTTCGCGTTAGTCGTTGGTTGCTCTAGGG
>CAJYHD010000324.1 GCA_913773715.1 uncultured Sphingobium sp. | reverse complement strand
CTGATTCACATGAACATCGCCCGTCTCGATCAGGCGGACATGGCGGTATATGCCCGACCCCGTGTACCAGCGCGAAGACGGCGCGGCAGACGTATCGGCGCGCACGGCGATGACGTTGCGCCCGTCTGCCCGCAAATGGCGCGTGATGTCGTAGCGCTGGCTGACATAGCCCATCGGGCGGTAGCCGACATGATGGCCATTCACCCAGATCCCGCTGCGCTCCATGATGCCATCGAACTCGAGGAAATAACGGCGGCCCTGGCGGGGCTTCAGGTCGAGCGTCTTGCGGTACCAGGCGACCCCGCTCGGCAGAAAGCCGTTCTCACCGGCTGCCTTGGCATTCGGATCGAACGGACCAGCGATCGCCCAGTCATGCGGTACCGACACGGTTTGCCAGGCGGCATCGTCCAGGGCCACCGTCTCCGCGCCTTCCGGGTCGCCCTTGGTGAAACGCCAGCCATCGCCCAGTGATGTGATGATGCGCGGGGCGGCGAGGGCGGGGGCTGACATGCCTGAAGCGGCTCCGACAGCGCACAGCAACACGGCTCCGCCTGACAACCAGCCTTTCAACTTAGCTCTTGCTCGCACCACCGTCTCTCCCTTCCGTTTCGGCAGATGCTAGATAAAGCTCCACTATTTGCAACATCGTTTCATATTTCGGTGAAATTGTAGGTGGCTTCGTGATGTGTTGCCGCCACTTCAGGCACGCTCTAACGCTATCCATCATGCCAAGACGCAAGGACATCTGGCGCTGCGCCATCGCCCGCCGCTCGGTCGAGGAGATCATGGTGTCCGGCAGCCTAGGGGACGACATTCGTTGGCTGGCGGAAGAGCCGTCCTTCACATTCCTCGCCGACCCCTTCGGCTGGCAGCAGGGCGACGGCACGCTGCATGTCTTTGCCGAGCAATATGATTATCGTACTCGGCACGGCGTTATAGAGACACTGGCTTTCGACGCCGACCTGCACTTGCTCGACCGCAGACTTTGCCTCGCTGAAGACTGGCATCTCTCCTACCCGCAGGTTTTCGCGGGCGAAGGCGCGCTCTGGATGTTGCCGGAGGCGCATCGGTCAGGCGCGCTCACTCTTTATCGCGATCATGGTAACCTGATCGACTGGCGCGCCGAATGCCGGATCGCGCTCGATTGCGTGCCGGTGGACGCGACCATGCTGCGGCACGCGGATCGTTGGTGGCTGTTCTACTCACCCGCGACCAGTAAGCTCTCAAAACAGGCGCATCTGCACGTCGCGTGGGCGGATCGGCTTTGCGGTCCATGGACGCCGCATCCCGGCAATCCGGTGAGGATCGATCGCGCCTCCGCCCGCCCCGGCGGCACGCCCGTCGTCATCGGCTGCAGGATCATGCTTCCGGTGCAGGATTGCGGCACGACCTATGGTGGCGGCGTCCGACCGCTCTGGATCGATCGGCTGGACGAAGACCATTTCGTGGCGCAAGAGGGCGCGCCGCTCACCATTCCATCATCGGCAGGCAGCTATCGGCAGGGCATGCACACGCTGTCCGCCTGCGGCGACCTCACACTGTTCGACGTCAAGCGCATCGATACATCCCTGTCCGGGCTGGCGCTTGATCTCAGGCGGTCAGTTGGCGGATATCGGCGATGATCGCCGATCCGGTGCTGGCAAAGCGATCCTGAGAGAAAAGATCCAGCATATCGGCCCGCGCCGCTTGCCCCATCGCCGCCAATCGCGCCGGATCGGACAGCAAATCCGCCAATGCTGTCGCCAGCGCGTCGGCGTCGCCGGGTGGCACGGTAAGCCCCGTCTCATTCTGCCGAACGGAATGCGGCAATTCTCCTACGGCGGAAGCTATGATCGGCAAACCCGCCGTCATCGCCTCATGCGCTGCGATGCAGAAACCTTCCGACCGCGAGGGCTGAAGATAGAGGTGCAGCCGCGCAAGGAAATCCTGCGGCGCAGGCTCGAACCCGGCAAAGCGAATCTCGTCCAGCCCCGCCGCCCGCGCCAGTTCCTCCAGCTTCTGCCGTTCCGCACCATCGCCCGCGATATGCACGCTGAAGGGGGCAGGGGGCGTAAATCCCTGTGCCTGAAGACGCGCCAGCGCGGCGATCAGCACATCATAGCCCTTGACCGGATGCAGCCGCCCAAGGCTCCCGACGCGCACAGTCTCGCCGACCTGCCAGGGACGCGCACGCAGTTGCGCAGGATCAGCGGCAAAGATCGGCCAACAGCGCAGCCGCTCCGCCTCCACGCCCAGCCGCTCCTGCGTCAGCGCCGTGACGGATCGGGAATCGCCGATCCACAGCAAAGCCCTATGTTGCAGCCAGCGCATCAGCCGCTCGTTCCAGGGCTTCAGATAGGCGGCATGTTGCCAGCAGATCACCGGCAGCCCCAGCGAAGGCCCGATCAGCAGCCCCAATATCGTCGCGCGACTGAGCGAGGTCCAGATATGCGTCGCGCCCCAATCCGTGATCGACTGCTTGAGCCAGAGATAGGTGTGGAGATGATCGCTGATCCCGCCCTCGCGCACCATCGGGTCGAGACCGGCCTCCACCATGGCGGGCAAACCGCGCCGGTCGCGCCCCGTCAGCGCAAAGACGCGAACCTCCGCACCCGCGTCGCGCATGACCCGCGCGATGGCAGGCACCGGCTGCGACGCGCCGCCGCCCTCGACCGAGTTGATGACATAGGCGATCCGCATCAGTGCGACAGGCTCTGCCGCCAGACCAGTCCGGCCAGCAATGCTGCCGCCAATATTGCCTGCCCGACCGCCTGGATGCCCGCACCCATCAGCCCGGCGCTGTGCAGCAGCCATGGCAGGATCGGCAGGAAGATGAGTCTGGCGAACAGGTTGACGCTCATCGACAGCGCCGGATAGCCCATCGCCGACAGCGCGGAACTGCATGGCGGGCCGATGACGGCAATCATCCGAGCGACGACCAGCACCACCATGACGCTGCCCGCCGCCTTGAACGCCGACCCGGCGAGCAGCGTGACGATCGGCGTCGGGAACAGCGCGACGATGAGCGTCACGGGCGCGGCGGCGGCCAGCGCGATGCCGATCACGCGCACCAGCGTCCGGCGCAGCGGCGCGCCGCCTTCACCCGCCGCGACCATGCGCGCCAGTTCGGCATAGGCGGTGTTGCCCAATATCTGCGCGGGCTGGGCGATGATCACCGTCGCGCGCTGGGCGACCGCGAACAGCCCCGCCATAGCCGGACCCAGCACCCAGCCGACGATCAGCGGCGCGATCCGTCCGGCCAGTTCGCTGAGCGTCACATCGGCGTTGCTCGCCACCATGAAGCGCCAGATGCCGGGATTGTCGTCTCGCACGATGCCGGGTTCTGGGCGGCGCAGGATCGGTCCCAGCCGCCGGTTCGCGCACCATAGCGCCATGATCCACAGCACCGCGAACTCCGCCAGCGCCGCCGCCAGCCATGCGGCGGCGCTGGCGGAGTTCGCGGTGCTGTGGATCATGGCGCTATGGTGCGCGAACCGGCGGCTGGGACCGATCCTGCGCCGCCCAGAACCCGGCATCGTGCGAGACGACAATCCCGG
>CAJYHD010000323.1 GCA_913773715.1 uncultured Sphingobium sp. | reverse complement strand
TATGTCTTCGACAATAACAGCACCGACGACAGCCGCGAACTGGCGGCGGGGGCGGGCGCGATCGTCCGCCGCGTCGGCCAGCAGGGCAAGGGCCATGTCGTCCGGCGCATGTTCGCCGACGTCGATGCCGACATCTATGTCATGGCCGATGGCGATGCGACCTATGAGGCGGCGGCTGCCCCCTCAATGGTCGCGGCGATGCTTGAGAACAACCTTGACATGGTGGTGGGCGCGCGACGGGACGAAGTGGTCGCGGCCTATCGGCGCGGGCATCGCTTCGGCAACTGGGCGCTGACCAGCCTGCTCAAGCAATTGTTCGGGCGCAGCTTTACCGACATTCTTTCAGGCTATCGCGTTTTCTCGCGCCGCTTCGTCAAGAGCTTCCCCGTGCTGTCGGCGGGGTTCGAGATCGAGACGGAGATCAGCGTCCACGCGCTGGAACTCGCGATGCCGGTAGCCGAGGTTCAGACCATCTACGGCGCGCGGCCCGAAGGCTCCGTCAGTAAGCTCAGCACCTATCGCGACGGGTGGCGCATCCTGCGGACGATCGTGACACTCTACCGGATCGAGCGACCGATCCTGTTCTTCGGCGTGATCGCCGCCTTGCTTGCCGCGCTAGCGCTGGGGCTGGCCGCGCCCCTGGTCGTCACCTATATTCAGACGGGCCTCGTCCCACGTTTCCCGACGGCGATCCTCGTCACCGGCCTCATGATCCTCGCCACCCTGTCGGGCATGTGCGGATTGATCCTGTACACGGTGGTGCGCGGGCGGCGCGAGGTTCGCCGCCTTGCCTACCTTGCCTTTCGCGCGCCCAGCGATTTTGCGCGCCGCGATTGACCGAAAGAGGCTTCACGCTTCCCCCTTGAACGCCGTGCCTTTTGTGCCGATGTAAGGGCGGGCAAAAGCACCTGACTGAAAGAGCACAATGACCGATATCATGACCGATCCCATGGCCGCGCTGGTCCCCATCGTCATCGAACAGTCCAATCGCGGCGAGCGCAGCTTCGACATTTATTCGCGTCTGCTGCGTGAGCGGATCATCTTCGTCACCGGGCAGGTGGAAGATCATATGGCGTCGCTGATCGTTGCCCAGCTGCTGTTCCTCGAGTCGGAAAATCCGAAGAAGGACATCTGGATGTACATCAACTCGCCGGGCGGCGTTGTGACGGCGGGCATGGCGATCCACGACACGATGAAATATATCCGTCCCCAGGTCGGCACCGTTTGCATCGGCCAGGCCGCGTCCATGGGCAGCTTCCTGCTGGCGGCGGGCGAACCGGGCAAGCGCATCGCCTTGTCCAACGCCCGCATCATGGTCCACCAGCCTTCGGGCGGCGCGCAGGGCATGGCATCGGACATCGAAATCCAGGCTAAGGAAATCCTGCGCATTCGTCGCCGGTTGAACGACCTCTATGTCAAATATACCGGCAAGAGCCTGGAGGAAGTCGAGCGGGCGATGGACCGCGACACCTTCCTTGAGGCCGACGAAGCCAAGGCTTTCGGCCTGGTGGACGAGGTGTTCGATCGCCGTCCGGTGACGGAAACGACGGACGCATAAAGGCGTTCTTTACCGCGGCGTGACACTTTCACCCCTTGTGAAACGGGCGCGCCGCGGTCTAGGATGACCGTTGCAACAGAAAATCCCCGCGCAATGGCGGCTCACCCGACCCACAGCGGCGGGGATTTAGAGAGATTGACGAATGACAAAGCTGACCGGCTCCGATTCAAAAAGCACACTGTACTGCTCCTTCTGCGGGAAGTCGCAGCATGAGGTGCGCAAGCTGATCGCAGGGCCGACCGTGTTCATCTGCGACGAGTGCGTGGAACTGTGCAACGACATCATCCGCGAGGAGACCAAGGGCGGTCTCGTCGGCAAGAAGGATGGCGGCGTGCCGACCCCGCAGGAAATCTGCGATGTGCTCGACGACTATGTGATCGGGCAGATGCGGGCGAAGCGCGTGCTGTCGGTCGCGGTGCATAACCATTACAAGCGCCTGAACCACGGCACCAAGCCGGGCGAGGTCGAGCTGGCGAAGTCGAACATCCTGCTCGTCGGTCCTACCGGGTGCGGCAAGACGCTGCTCGCGCAGACGCTGGCGAAGACGTTCGACGTGCCGTTCACGATGGCGGATGCGACGACGCTGACCGAAGCGGGCTATGTTGGCGAGGATGTGGAGAACATCATCCTCAAGCTGCTCCAGGCGTCGGACTACAATGTCGAAAAGGCGCAGCGCGGCATCGTCTATATCGACGAAATCGACAAGATCAGCCGCAAGGCGGAAAACCCCTCGATCACGCGCGACGTGTCGGGCGAAGGCGTGCAGCAGGCGCTGCTCAAGCTGATGGAAGGCACGACCGCCAGCGTTCCGCCGCAGGGTGGTCGCAAGCATCCGCAGCAGGAATTCCTTCAGGTCGACACGACCAATATCCTGTTCATTTGCGGCGGCGCGTTCGCAGGTTTGGAAAAGATCATCGGCGACCGTCTGGAAGCCAAGTCGATCGGCTTCGGGGCGCATGTCGCGGCACCGGAAGAGCGCAAGACCGGCGAACTGCTGCGTCAGAGCGAGCCGGAAGATTTGCTGAAATTCGGGCTGATCCCCGAGTTCGTCGGCCGCCTGCCGGTGATCGCGACGCTCGAAGATCTGGACGTGACTGCGCTCGTCAAGATTCTGGTCGAGCCGAAGAATGCTCTGGTGAAGCAGTATCAGAAGCTGTTCGACATGGAGAATGTCGAGTTGAGCTTCACCGATGATGCGCTGACGGCCATCGCCAAGAAGGCTATCGAGCGGAAGACGGGCGCGCGCGGGTTGCGCTCGATTCTGGAATCGATTCTGCTCGACACGATGTTCGACCTGCCCTCGATGCAGGGCGTGGGTGAAGTCGTGGTCGATAAGGATGTCGTGGCCGGGACAAAGGAGCCGATTCGCGTGTTCAGCGAGAAGGACAAGCGCGCAGAAGACGCCGCCTGATTTTCCCAACTTATGATGACTAAAGGCTGGCGGATCCCGCCGGCCTTTTTCTTTGGTTCCAGCACGCCGCAAAAATTCATGTTGCGTTGCAAAATTGCACCAGCGTGAGATTGCGCAGTTATCCAGATATATTAAGATATATAATACAGTCACTTAACTGAACGGGGTCACGTGACCCGTCAACGCTGCTGTTCAGTCGAACGGCAATGCGATGGATACCCTCCCTATTGTCACATAAATGCAATCAAAGCATCACAGTGGCGTCGTCACGCGCCACTAGGCGGTGGCGCACTCGAACAGAGTGTCGGAGAGCGGCGGAGCGCTGCATCTCGCAAGGGGAATGAAATGAGGGATCTCAAGATTTTGCTCGCCGCAACTGCGGCGACCGTCAGTGTGCTGGGTACAATGGTGGCACCGGCTCATGCGCAGGAAACGACCTCCACCATTCGTGGTACGGTAACGGCTAATGGTGCAGGGGTTGCCGGGGCCCAGGTCAAGGTCACCCATGTTCCGACCGGCACTGTTTCGAATGCCGTAACGGACTCGTCGGGCGGCTTTACCGCAGCCAGCCTCCGCGTCGGTGGTCCTTACACTGTCGAAGTCACTGCGTCGGGCTATACCACATCCACGGTGACGGATATCCAGACTGCGGTGGGTCAGACCTTTGCCCTGCCGATCGAACTGACGCGGGAAGGGGATGCGATCGTCGTGACTGCATCTCGCGTTCGCGGCGCGGGCAACATTTCCGCTGGCCCGACCAACGTTCTGACGGCTGAAGACATCAGCAAGATCGCTTCCGTCAATCGCGACATTCGCGACATCGCGGCGCGCGATCCCTTCGCGACCCTCGACACCAGCCAGACGACCGGCCGACAGGTTTCGTTCGCTGGTCAGAACCCGCGCTTCAACCGCTTCACGGTCGATGGCGTGCCGATCACCGACAGCTTCGGTCTCAATCCCGATGCCTTGCCTTCGCGCCGCGGTCCCGTTCCGCTGGATTCGATCGCTCAGTTCGAAACCAAGGTTGCCCCCTATGATATTCGCGAAGGCTTCTTCCAGGGCGGCGTGTCCAACGCCATTTTGAAGTCGGGAACGAACGAATTTCATGGCACGGCCTTCTATACTTTCAGCTCGGACGAACTGACCGGCAAGAAGACCAAGCCGTATATCCTTAATCAAACTGGCCGGATCGTTCAGCCTAATTTTACCAGCAAGGACTTCGGCGCCGAAATTTCCGGCCCGATTATCCAGGACAAGCTGTTCTTCATGATCGCAGCGGAGCGGGTGCGGGCTGCACGCCCAGTGCCTTTCGGTACGCAGGAAGCTAATGCGGGCACGCCGGTCATCGGTGCACGCGACGCCGATTTGCAAACGATCACTCAGATCGCGCAAGATAAATATGGCTATGATGCTGGAGGCATTTTGCGTTCAGACGGCGACCGCGACGACCGCCTGGTTGGCAAGATCGACGCCAATCTGTCGGAAACGCAGCGTGTTTCGCTGACCGGACTTTATACAAAGGATGAGCTGAACGTCAGCACGACAACCGGGACCCGCGATCTCGGCCTGCAATCCAATGCCTACCGGAAGCCCAACAAGATGAAGGCGGGCATCGTCAACTGGAACGCGGACTGGACGGATCGTTTCTCGACCGAAGCGCGCGCGCTCTACAAGACGTATGACAGCGGACAGTTCCCGCTGCTAGAGCGCTCTGCGCAAATGTCGATCTGTGCGGCGCCGACGTCGGATCGCTCGGCCAATGGTTCAACGAGCACCAACACCAGCTTGGTATGTCCGACCGGGACGCCGCAGTTCGTGCTGGGCGCCGGCGGTCCGAGCCAATCTAACATTTTGAAGATTCGGACATGGGGTGGATCGGTTTCGGCAAAGTTGAAGGCGGGCGATCATAATTTCCGCATGCTGGCGGAATGGAACCATACCAAAACGTTCAATCTGTTCGTCAATCCGTCGGCAGGTACTTATTACTTCGACAGCATTCAGGATTTCCGTAACGGCACGGCGCAGAGCTTCAGCTACAATAATGCCGCGTCGCTGGATCCGAACGATGCAGCCGCGTCATTTTCGTACGATGCATATACGTTCGGCTTGCAGGATGACTGGCGCGTAAACAGTCAACTGACGGTCAATATGGGCCTCCGCTACGACCTGTTCGGAATGGATAGCAAGCCTGCGGTGAACCCGAATTTCTCGCGCCGTTATGGCTTCACCAATGCCAGCAATATCGGCGGCATCGGTCTGGTCCAGCCACGCTTCGGTTTCACCTACCGACCAACGCCGCGCCTGACCATCCGTGGCGGCGGCGGTATCTTCGGCGGCGGGTCGCCGGACGTCTATATTGGTAACGCCTTCTCCAACACGGGCGTTATCAACACGTCGATCACGGCCCGTCAGACGGATGGCGGCGTCTATCAGTTGAACGGATCGGCAGCGGGCGGCAACGCGGCTTCGGCTGCGTCCATTTTGAACAACCCATCGTTCAACACTATCCCCGGTGCAGCGAATACCGCCGTTCAAACAGCGGCTGCCAATCTGACGTCGAACCCCAATGCGACGACATCGCTCAATGCGATCGATCCGAACTTCAAGGCGCCGAACCAGTATCGCGGCACCTTGTCGGTCGATTACAACGCGGATCTTGGAGCGCTGGGTGACGGTTGGCGCTTCGGCGCGGACATACTCTATTCGAAGGTTCGCGAACAGGTCATTGTCGTCGATCTGCGATCGGTTGCCATTCCTGGTGCGTTCACCCCGGATGGCCGCCAGCGCTACACCAGCGCGATCGGCAATGCCAACGATACCGGACAGGACTTGCTGCTCACCAACACCAAATATGGCCGTGGGTGGATTGGCGTGCTGCGCGCTGAAAAGAGCTGGGATTGGGGCCTGACGCTAGGCGGTGCCTACACCTATCAGGATGTGCGGGATGCAGGTGCGCTGACGTCATCCCAGGCGGGCTCGATCTATGGCAACGGCGCCAATTATGACGCCAACTTCGGCGGTCGCGGCCACTCCAACGATGAGGTTCGTTGGGTGTTCCGATACAACGCATCGTTCGAGAAGGCGTTCTTCGGCGATTACAAGACGCGCATCGACTTGTTCGGTACGACGCGAGCGGGCGCGCGTTACAGCTACACGATGCAAGACCTTTCCGGTGGTCGCTCCGGCGTGTTCGGAACGGCGGGCAGCGCGCTTCGCTATCTATTCTATGTGCCGACGGGTCTGAACGATCCGCTGGTGACGTATGACAGCACGGCATCGGCGCAGCGGATCA